>NZ_BMDZ01000029.1 GCF_014636235.1 Tistrella bauzanensis | reverse complement strand
CAGGCGCCGGCCGCAGGCTCAAGGGCGGATCTCACTGCGATCGCGACACATTCCGAAGACCCATTCTGCAACAGGCTCTCAGGGGGGCGAACAGGCTGAACCGGGTCGCGTAGGCGCCGGGATGAAATGCCGTCCAGATCGCATATAGCACGGGCAGCGCCCACAGCACCGCCAGCAGCCAGGCGCCCAGATCGATCAGGCCGCGCAGACCGGGCAGGCCGGGCAGGGCGCGATCATGGCGCGTGAACGGGCGTGTCGGGCTCATCGATAGTGCACCTTGCGATCGAGCAGAATGAACTGGCCGATGCCGGCCAAGGCCAGGATGACCAGCAGCACCACCGAGATTGCCGCCGCATAGCCGGTATCCCAGAACCGGAAGCCGGTTTCATAGACATAGAGCAGCAGCAGGGTGGTGGCGTTGTCGGGTCCGCCGCGTGTCATGACGATCACGTGATCGACCATCCGGCAGGCATTGATGATGGCGTTGACCAGCACGAACAGGGTGGTGGGGGCTACCAGTGGCCAGATCACCCGCCGGAACCGCGCCCATGGCCCGGCGCCTTCCAGGGTCGCCGCCTCGATCAATTGCGGGGGAATCTGGGTGAGTGCCGCCAGATAGAAGATCATGAAAAATCCGGCTTCCTTCCAGATCGCCACCACGATGATGGCGCCGAGCGCGGTTTCCTGCGAGCCCAGCCAGTTGGTGGCGCCGAAGCCGAACAGGCCAGTGATCTGGTCGAGCAGGCCATAGCCAGGGGTGTAGAAGAACAGCCAGATATTGCCGATCGCGATCATCGGCAGCACGGTCGGCGTGAAGAAGGCGAGCCGGGCCAAGCCGCGGCCACGGATCTTCGACGACACCAGCATCGCCATGCCCAGCGAGATCAGGATGGTGGCGGGCACCGTGGCGGCCGCGAAGATCAGATTGTTCCAGGCGGCCTTCAGGAACACCGGGTCGTCGAGCAGAAAGCGGTAATGATCGAGCCCGATGAAGCGGGCCGGCCGGTTGGCCTTGGGGGTGGTATAGAGCGCCGAGATCACCGTCTGCACCGCCGGCAGATGCGTGAATGCGCCAAGCAGCACCACCGCCGGCAGCAGCATCAGGCTCGCGGGCAGAAGATGGCGGAGCGCGGGCGGATGGCGGAACGGGCGGCGGGCCGTCAGGCGCATGGGGGTGGCTTTCGGCGTGAAAACGGCGAGAGCGCCCCTGAATGCCGGGCGGGGCGACCCGGCATTCAGGGGCGGTGATGGTGGCGGTGTCGCGGATCAGCGATAGCTGCGCAGGATGCGCTGGGCTTCCGACTGGGCCTTGGCCAGCGCCGGGGCGGGTTCCTTGGCGCCGGTCAGCACGGCCTGCAACGCGTTGTTCAGGGTCTGGGTGACGCGCTGGTTCTCATGCGTCGACAGCTCGGCCACCGAATGCTCCAACTGGTCGCGGGCGACGGCCGCGGGCGGGAAATCCTTCACATAGGCCTGCATCGCCGGGGTCTGCCAGGCATCGGGGCGCACCGCCACATAGCCGGTATCGATGCCCCACTGGGCCGCGCGCTCCGGCGTGGTCATCCAGGTGACGAAGGTCATCGCCGCCTGCTTCTGGGCATCGGTTGCCTGCGACAGCACATAAAAATTGCCGCCGCCGGTGGGCGATCCGCGCCGGGTCTTGGCCGGCAGCATGCCGACGCCGAAGTCGAACGGCGCGTTCTTGCGGATATTGGTCAGATTGCCGGTGGTGGTCCAGATCATCGCCGCCTTGCCTTCGAAGAAGTCGCGCGGCGTGGTGCCCCATTCAACGATGCCGGGGGCATGGATCTTCTCGTCGGCCGACAGGCTGCGCCAGAAGCTCAGCGCCTCGATCACCTTTGGATCGTCGAAATTGGTGACCGTACCGTCATCTGTGGCCAGTTCGATGTCGTTCTGGGTGGTCAGGGCCTGAAACAGCCAGTAGGGGAAGCCCGAGGATGGGATCTGCACGCCCCAGCGGGTGACGTTGCCGGCGGCATCGCGCTTCGTCAGCTTGTGGCCATAGTCGACATACTCGGCCCAGCTGTCGGGGCCCTTCTCGGGGTCGAGTCCGGCCTCGCGGAAGGCATCCTTGTTCCAGAAGGCGACGATGGTGGAACGCTGGAACGGAATGCCCCAGGTCTTGCCGCCGGCCTGGCTGTTGGCCATGAACGCCGGATAGAACGCGTCGGGCAGGGCCTTCTGTTCCGGGGTGGTGGCGATGTCGTCGAAGGGCACGATCGCGCCTTCATCGATCAGCGTGTACATGTCGGTCGACAGCATCACCGCCACTTCGGGGGCATCGCCACCCTTGAACGCGGTCAGCGCCTTGGTGACCGTGTCCTGATAGCTGCCGGCATAGATCGGGTTCACGTCGATGGCGGGGTTCTCGGCCTCGAAGCGCGCGACATAATCGTCGATCAGTTTGGTGATCGGGCCGCCGACCGCGACTGGATAATAGAAATCGATGCTGGTCTTGTCGGCTGCGTGGGCGGCGGTGGCGAAGCCAAGCGCCGCGGCGCCGGCAAGGGCGGCGCGTGCCGTCTGGGTCAGGATGCGGGGCATCATCTAACATGTCCTCCGGAGGGGTGCGTGGACGGGGTCAGCCAGCAGGGCTTTAGGGCGGGGGGGTTAGGGCGGGGCGGTTTGGGGCGGACGGGATTGTCTCAGACGCCGAGCAACTGCCCGGCATTGGTGCCGGACGCGGCAACACGACGGCCGGTTTCTGCATCGAAGACATGCAGGCGTCCGGGGGCGATCGACACAGAGACCACCATGCCCGGGCTTGCGGGATGGTGGCCGGGCAACCGTGCGGTCAGCCGCCCGTCTGCGGGGGCGAAACCATCCAGTTGCACGCCCACAAGGCAGTCGGCGCCCAGATATTCGCGGTCGACCACCATGCCGGTCAGGGGATGGGCGGGGCGGGGCGGGTGCGGGCGCATCGGATCGGCCAGCGGCGTCAGCGTGATATCCTCGGCACGCGCACCTGCCAGCCGGCCGGCCATGCGCGGTGGCCGCACCAGACTGATCGGCGGCTGGCCGATGAAGCGGGCGGCAAAGACCGTCTCCGGCCGCTCATACAGACGGTCGGGGGCCGCGGCCTGTTCGACGCGCCCGCCATTCATCAGCACCACCTGATCGGCCATGCTCATCGCTTCGGCCTGATCGTGGGTGACATAGACCATGGTCAGGCCCAGGCGCTGCTGCAGGGCGCGGATCTCGCGCCGCATCTCGGCCCGCAACCGCGCATCCAGGTTCGACAGCGGTTCGTCCATCAGGCACAGCGGCGCGCGGGCGACCAGGGCCCGGCCCAGGGCCACCCGCTGCTGCTGACCGCCCGATAGCTGTGCCGGTCGCCGGTCGAGCAGCCCGCCCAGCCCCAGAAGCCCGGCGACCTCCGCAAGCCGCTGCTGGCGTTCGGCCACGGGCAGGCCGCGCACCTCCAGCCCGAACAGGATGTTGCGGGCGACCGACAGATGCGGAAACAGCGCATAGGACTGGAAGACCATCGCCAGATCGCGATTGCCCGCGGGCACCCGGGTGACGTCGCGGCCGGCGATGACCACCCGGCCGGCATCGGCGGCGTCCAGCCCGGCAATGATCCGCAAGGTGGTTGATTTGCCGCAGCCCGATGGCCCCAGCAGCACCAGAAGCTCGCCGGGGCGGGCCTCCAGCGAGACATCGTCCAGTGCGCTGAAATCGCCCCAGCGCCGCGACACATGATGCAGGCTCAGACCGACGCCGGCGGCGGGATCCGGTATTGGCGGCGGCGCAATCCCGGTCATCGGCCGGTCTCCTGTTGCCATATCCGGTCCTGTCCGCCGGCGACGATCACGCGCGTGCCCACCCGGTCGAGATGGGCCGCGATCGGCTCCGGGGGCGGCAGATCGGTGATCAGGGTGTCGGTGTCGTCGATCCGGCCGCCGCTGGCACTGGCCGTGCGACCGAATTTCGATGCGTCGGCGATCAGCAGTCGGTGCCGGCAATGACGGCTGATCGCCAGCCTTGCGCGCACCTCGTCGGGGGTGAAGTCCAGCAGGGTGCCGTCGGGATCGATGCCGCCGACCCCGGCAATGCCGAAATCGACCCGATAGGCGCTGAACACCCGCTCCGCCGCCTCACCCACCACGCCCCGGTCGCTCAACCGCCCGCCGGCAATCGTGATGTCGATCTGGCCGGCATCCGACAGCAGATTGGCGATGGCGATGTTGTTGGTGATGACGGTGAAGGCGGCGCCGCGTTCGGCCAGAACCCGGGCCACCTGTTCGGGTGTGGTGCCGATGCCCAGCGACAGCGACGCGCCGTCGGGGATCAGTGCGGCCGTGGCCCGTGCGATCGACTGCTTGGCGGCCAGGTTAAGCACCTGGCGCGTGCCATAGGCGATGTTGCGGTCGGGCCAGGCGGCGCCGCCATGCATGCGCCGCAGCCGGCCGTCATCCGACAGCACGTTCACGTCGCGCCGGATGGTCTGGGGCGTCACATCGAAGCGCGCGGCCAGGGCGTCGATGCCGACATAGCCGGCATCGCGGATCATGGCCAGAATTTCTGATCGGCGGCGTGTTGCGTTCATGGGCGGCATCGTGAGCGCTTCGGCCCGGCTGTTCAAAAGAAGCTTCGGTTTTCATTTGATGACGGATTGACGACGATAACTGGTTCGTTCGCGCGATGTGTGATTTTCATCCGAACAGAATGCACCCTGTGCATTCGCTGCTGGCCCACCACGGTTGATTTCGGCTAGAAGCTTCATTTGATCGGCCCGGTGGGGTGCTGCACAATGACATGGTCTCCTCCCCGCAGGCCGAAGGGCTCATCCCGTGCCTGTTGAACGGGACGGCAGGCGCGACAGGTAGGGCATCAAGGCAATGGACAGACGCACCGGTTCTACGGGCGATGCTGCGGCGGCAAAGCCGGCGGCGGCCAATCTGCCGGTGACGGTCCGCGAGATCCGTGCCGGCGACGCGACGGCGGCGCTGCGGGTGTGTATTGCCGCCTGGGAAAAGGGGCCCGGCGGCCTGCTGCCGGCATCGGCGCGCGCACCGATGGCCGACGGTGCGGCCATCGCGGCAATCCTGCGGGATGCGCCCGAACGGATGCTGGTGGCCGATGTCGGCGGCCATGTGCTGGGCGTGGTGGCCAGCGAGCCCGGCGACGAACAACTGACCGATCTGTGGGTGGAGCCGCGGGCCTGGGGCCGGGGGCTTGGCAGCCAGTTGCTGGCCGCGTTTGAACAGGCGGCAGCGGCCAGGGGCTGCAAACGTGTCACGCTTGAAACCCTGATCGGAAACGATCGGTCGCTTGCCTTCTTTCGGCGGCGTGGATATCGGCTGGTGGAACGGTTCACCACGCGTGACCGTGATCTTCACATGATGATCGAGAAGCTCCGCCTAGAGAAGCGTTTGGCGTGACGCGCGTTTCGTTGTGCACGTCCGGCCATTTTTGATCGATCATTATGCAGTGTCTTGATCGCTGCGGGTAAACCTTGGTTGATCCGGTTTTACATAATATTGACGTTCTTTGGTCGGCTGGCGATTGTGGGGCATTGATTAACCGGGGCAGGCGACCTCCCTTGTCGGCCCTGTATGAGAGTTCCGTCACCGATGACCACCGCTCAGCCCTCCGCCGGCATCGCCGGGCGGCCCGATGATCTTCGCCTGTCCCGCACCATCCGACGTCGCCTCGATGGCGGTTCGCGGCTCGCTGCAAGTCTTGCCGTGACCACCGCACTCGCAGGTGGCCTTGCCGGTCTGGTGGCCGAGGTGAACCCGGCCCATGCCGACCAGCCGGGCGGGGTGATGAATTCCGTCGATCTGATCGGTGCGCGGGCGCTGTGGGAACGCGGCATCACCGGCCAGGGCACGATGGTGGTGGTGATCGACAGCGGCGTCGAGGCCAGCCACCCCTTCCTTCAGAAGAACGTGGTCGAGGAAGCCTGTGTTGGCATGTCGGTCGGCGATGTGTCGGCCGATTGCGGCAATGGCACCGACTTCGCGACCGGCGCCGGCAGCGCATCCCCCGATTACAGCGATGAAGACGCGGCCCACGGTACCCATGTTGCCGGCACCGTCGCCGGCAATAATGGCGAGGCCTTCGGCGTGGCGCCCGACGCGATGATCGCGGCGATCCGCATGGCCTCCCCTGAGGGGCTGGACGAGGAAGCCGGCTGCGGCACCGATGACCCCGATTGCGCGGTTGCACTCAATGGCATCATCACCCGCGCTTACGATCATGTTGCGACACTTGCGGCCCAGTATCGGGTGGTCGCGGTCAATATGAGCCTGGGTGCCGGCGAGTATTCCGGGATCTGCGATGAGACCACGCCTGGTGGTGCCGAGACGTCGGCGGCGTTCCAGGGTGCGGCAGCGGCGAACATCGCCAGCATCGTGTCGTCAGGCAATGAGTATCACACCACCACCGTATCGACCCCGGCCTGCCTGACTGGCGCCGTTCCGGTGGGCGCGGTCGACAACAACCTCATCATCGCCGACTTTTCCAACCAGTCGGAACTGGTCGAACTGATGGCGCCGGGCGTCGATGTGGTGTCGTCGGTCTATAACGGTGGCTATGCGCCGTTCTCCGGCACATCAATGGCGGCGCCCCATGTTGCCGGCGCCGTGGCTTTGCTGGCCTCGGCATCGCCTGGCGCCTCGCTGGGCGAGATCCTGTCGGCGTTGCAACTGACCGGCACCGACGTCACCTATGACGACGACACGCTGTCGACCCGCATCGACGAGCAGGGCCAGCCGGTGCCGCAGAAGCTGATCTTCAAGCTGATCCAGGTCGACAAGGCAGCCTATCTGCTGGTGTCGGCCCGCACCGGCGCCATGGGGACGGCCGCAGATAGCGCCCGCGCCACCGAGATGGCGCGCAGCTTCGGCAATCTGCTGGCCGATGGCTATGCCGCCGACCCGCTTGCCGCCTATCGCGCGCTCGACGTCGTCGGCCGCGCCAATATCGATGCGGCGCTGGCCCAACTTGGCCCTGACCGCAACCTTGCCACCGCCGAGGCCAGCCTGGCACTGTTGGGCGAAATCGGCCGGACCGTCTCGGCCCGGCTGGGGGGGCTGCGCGCCGGTGCCGCCGGCACCGCCGGCCTGGACATCCAGCGCCAGTTCGCGGCCGTGGCCACGGTGATGTCGGATGCCACCTCCGGCCAGGGCGGTATCGCGTCGCTTGCCCGGCTGCCGGGCATGGAGGGGGCTGAAACCGGTGCCTGGGTGCGCGGCTTCGGCCAGTGGCTCGACCGTGACGGCACGGCTGAACGCGATGGCTTCCGCGCCAGCGGCGGCGGTGTGGTTGGCGGCATCGACATGGCCGCCGGCGACGGCTGGCGGGTCGGCGGCTTCATGGCCTATGGCCGATCCAACACCCGCACCGATGGCGGGCTGGGCGAGGGCACGGTCGATCTGGCCAGCCTGGGTGCCTATGGCGGCTACAGCCAGGGCCGCTATCACCTCGACGGGTCATTGTCGGTCGGGTATGGCTGGGGCGAGACCGATCGCACCATCGCCCTGCCGGGCCTGCTGCGCACCGCCAATGCCGAGACCGAGGGTCTGGCGGTGCAGAGCCGCCTCGGCCTGGGGGCCACCTATGACGTCTCCGGCTGGGTGGTCGGGCCCGAACTGTGGCTGGGCTATGCCGGCATCGCTCAGAAGGGCTACACCGAAACCGGTGCCGGCAGCCTGAATGCCACGGTGGATGATCTGTGGCTGGGCGAGATCGGCACTGGCCTCGGCGTGACGGTCGGCCGGCAGTTCGATCTGGGTGGCCCGATACTGATGCCGGCGGTGACGCTGGGCATGGGCTATCGCAGCCCCACCGGCGACGACACCATGTCGGGTCGGTTGGGTGGCGGCAGCGCCGGTGCCTTCGCGCTCGATATGGCGAGGGACAACGAGCTGACCTTCGATCCGGCGGTGGAAGTCGCACTCGGTATCGATGCCTCGACATCGGCCTTCGCGTCCTGGCGTGGCCGCTTCGGCGACGGTGTTGCCGACAACGCCGGCACGGTCGGTGTGCGCATCACCTGGTGATACGCAGAACGGCCCCGATGGAACACCATCGGGGCCGTTCGATTGCCTTATGTTTCTGCCGGGATTGGTCAGGTGCTGCGGGCGCGCATGTCGATGACCGCCAGCCGTCCTGATTCCGTAACCCCGGCCATGAAGTCGCCATCGGGCGAAATGCCGATCGAGATCAGCGGGCTGCCGCAGGGGTCGGTGACCGGTGCGCCGGTGCCGGCGCCCGGGACCGCGATCAGCATGCCGTGGTCATAGCCGATCATCAGCGTCGGCGATTTCGGATGCCAGGCCACCGCCGTCACACCCGTGCCATAGGGCTGGGGAAGCTCGGTCGGCGCCTTGCCTTCAGGACCGTTGCGGCCGGCGAAGGACCAGATGATCGCATTGCCCGATCCGCTGGTTGCCAGCATCCGGCCATTGGGGGTGAAGTCCAGGCTGCGCACCTTGGCATCGTAACCGGCCATGCGCAGCTTGTGGCCATCGGCCAGCCGCCATGCGTTCAGCGTGCTGTCGCCGGTGGCGGCCACCAGCCAGTCGCCATCGGGCGACATCCGGCCGCCGATCAACTGGCCTTCGGCGGCCAGCCGCTTCGGCGCGCGGCCGAAGGATGCCGCCCACCACAGGGTGGCGCCGTCGCCATGGATCACCGCCAGCCGCTTGCCTTTGGGATGGAAATCCAGCCCGGTCACGGTGCGCGGATGGTCGTCGCCATCGCCGACAATGGCTCCCTTGCGGTCGATCAGCACCACGCGCTTGCCCGCTGCCGCCGCCCGCAAGCCGCCGGTTGGCGTGCAGGCCACAGCCTCGACCCAGCGCCGGCCCAACTCGGCCAGCACGCTTGCGGTGCCGTCGGCGGATACCGACATCACCCGGCCATCATCGCCGCCGGTCAGGAAGGCGCCGGCGCCGATATCCGGCACCATCGACAGCACCTGCCCCTTATGGGCCGTGACCGACCTGCCCAGACGGAAGCCGTCGGTGCGACTGAACAGCCGCAGGCTGCCATCGCCCAGCGCCACCGCCAGGCTGTTGCCGCCGCGATCGAAGGCCAGCGACACCGCCGGCGTTTCAAGATCCTCCATCCGCCGGCGCTCGGCCACGCGGGTGAAATAGGTCTCGGGTTGCGGCTTGGCGTCAAGCAATGTTGCCATCGAAGCCCCGCTTCAGCTCTGCCGGATCCAGATCACGGCCGATCATCACCATGCGGCTGCGCCGCGCTTCATCGGCGCCCCATGGCCGGTCGAGCGTGCCTTCGGAAATCATGTGCACGCCCTGCAGGACATAGCGCCGGTTCTGGCCGGCGAAGTTCAGGATGCCCTTGAAGCGCAGGATGTCCTGGCCCTTGGTCATCAGCAGCATGCTGAGCCAGCTTTCGAACAGCGTCTTGTCCAGCGGCTGGTCGGTGGCAAGCGACAGGCTGGTGATGCTGAGATCGTGATCATGGGCCAGCACGCCGGCGGCCGGGGCGTGGTCATGTCCGTGGTCGTGGTCATGCGCATGATCGTGATCGTGATGATGATCATGGCCATGATCGTGCCCATGGTCGCCACCCGCCAGGAAATCGGGCTCCAGCGACAGGGCGCGCTTCAGGTCGAAGGCGCCGCGGCCCAGCACCTCGGTCAGCGGCACGTCGCTGCGCACGGTACGATGGATGCGCGCCAGTGGATTCAGCCGGCGGATGGTGGCTTCCACCCGTGCCAGGGTGTCGGCATCGACCAGATCGGCCTTGTTCAGCAGCACGATATCGGCGAAAGCCACCTGCTGGGCGGCTTCGGGGGCATCGATCAACCGCTGTTCCAGGTTCAGCGCATCGGCGACCGTGACCACGCCGTCGAGCTGGGTGCGGGCGGCGATGTCGCGATCCAGGAAGAAGGTCTGCGCCACCGGCGCCGGCTCGGCCAGGCCGGTGGTCTCGATCAGGATGCCGTCAAGATTGCCCGCGCGCTTCAGCAGGGCGCCCACGATCCGGATCAGATCGCCGCGCACGGTGCAGCACAGGCAGCCATTGTTCATCGTGAACACTTCCTCGTCGGCGTCCACGACAAGGTCGCCGTCGATGCCGATCTCGCCGAACTCGTTCACCACCACGGCATATTTGCGGCCGTGCTGTTCGGTCAGGATGCGGTTCAACAGCGTGGTCTTGCCGGCACCAAGATAGCCGGTGAGCACGGTGACGGGGATCTTGTCCATATCGGTCCTCGGGACGGGAAGCGGAAATCTCGGATGGCACCAAATCTCGGATGGCACCATGGCCACAGGCTGCGGATATGGCATGGTGCGGCCGGTTCTCCAAGCCCGCTCGCGCATATCGCCTGTTCGGCCGTGTCCGACGGTCGACCGAAGCATAGCATCGGCTGCGTCATGATGGCGACCGGCGCCGCCCGGGCATCGACGCGGCAGCCGCTCTCGGCGTATTGTCTGTGGAACTGGCGCCACCATCCCCCGGCGCTGCCAGTGCGTGTCAGCACCAGCCTTCAGGAGCATCCCATGACCGACATCCGCATCAGGCTTCGGACGGGCCTCGGCGCCGCGATACTGATTGCCGGTGCCGTGGCCGGCGCGCCGTCTCTGGCGGCATCATCGGTGGCGGGTGCTTCGGGTGCTGCCGGTGGCGTGCCGGCGATTGCAGCCGCAAGCCAGGCCGAACCGCTGCCCACGCCTGAATTCGTGGCCGGGCTTGGTGCTGTCGAAGGCCATCTGCGGGTCGGCGGCGCGCTCTATGCCGACGGCAAGGCCACTGATGCCCTGGTTCACTTCCGCCGCCCGCTGGAGGTGTTGTATCCCGGCTTGAAGCCGTCGATCGACGCACGGGATGTGCCGGATTTCAAGCCGGAGCTGGAAGCACTGCTACAGGCCGCCAAGGCTGGGCAGCCCGCGGCCGGAATTTCCCGGCGGATCGATGACGTGCTGGTCAAGCTGCGCGCGGCCACCGCCAGTGTGCCGGTTGCCGAGCGGCGCGACATCCACACCGGCTTGAAGGTGGCAAGCCTGCTGCTGGGGACGATCGCCGACACCTATGGTGCCGCGGTGGTCGATGGCCGGATCGTCGATGCGACCGATTATCAGGCCAGCCTGGGCTATATGCAGGTGGCAGCCGGTGTGCTGCGGCAGGCAGCGCCCCGTTTCAAGGATGCCGATCCTGAACGCTGGACGATCGTGGCCCATGATCTGACCCGCCTGGCCCGCGCCTGGCCCAGCCTGTTGCCCCCCGAGCAGCCTGTGCTGAATGTGGCCGAGGTGCGGGCACTGGTCGTGAACCTGCGCCAGCAGCTCGACACGTTCTGAGCGACGGATCATGGGCAAGCGACGCACGACCCCGGAAACACCGGACCGCCCCCGCCGACGGCCGCGACCACGGCCCTGGCTCGCGATTGCCGCCGTGGTGGTGCCGCTGGCGGCGGCGCTTGTGCTGGCGCTGGTGCGTGGGGCTGTGATGATGGATGCACCATCCTCCGACCCGCCGCCGATCGCCGGTCCGGGAGCATCCTGACCGGCGGTCACGCCGATGCGCGGTGCACCGCTTCCATCGCCAGCCATGCGGCGCCGACGACCAGCAGCAGGCCGGCGGCGATATCGATGCGGGCGAGGGCGGGCGCGGTCAGCCGCCGCCCGAACCGATGCCCCGCACCTGCCAGCATCGCCCACCAGCCCAGCGATCCCAGAAACACACCCAGCGCCAGTGCGGCCGGCGTGGTGGTTCGAACCGCGCCGCCATCCATGGCACCGGCATCGCCGGCGGCGGCCCCAAGCCCCAGACCGGCGAACAGGCCGGCGAAGCTCGCAATGGTCATCGGGTTCGACAGGGTCAGCAGAAATGCGGTGACGGTATCACGCCCCCGACCCGGTGCCGTCGCTGCGGGCCCGGCATCTCCATGGCGCAGAACCATGCGCCCACGCCGGACGGCACCGATGCCGATCCAGGCGATCAGCACCGCGCCGGCCAGTTGGGGCCATAGCGGATCGAGTGCCGCCACACCCAGAACGGCGCCGAGCCCGAAGGCGGCAATCAACGCATAGACCAGATCGGCCAGCGCCACGCCCAGGCCGCAGGCCATGCCGGCGCCGAAGCCGCCGGTGACGGCGCGCCGCAGGCACATCAACCCGATCGGCCCGACCGGTGCCGCCACCGCCAGTCCCAGCGCCATGCCGCGCAGCAATGCATCGAGCGGCGTCATGATCTGGAGCTCGCAATCGGGCCGGCGGCCGGGTGGGGGAAGGCCGGGTCGGGGAAGGCCGGGTCGGGGAAGGGCGGCGGTGCGGCACCATCCTTCGGCGAGGACAGCGCGATCAGGCTGTGGCTGCGCACCAGCCCGTCGATCCGCTTCAGGCGGCCGAGCAGGGCTTCGAGCCCGCCGATATCGGCCACCCGCACCTTCAGCAGATAGGACCAGTCACCGGTGACGTGGTGGCAGTCGAGCACAGCACCATCGGCGGCGGTCGCTGCGATGAAGCCCGGCTCGGCCGCGGGGCGGTCCAGCGCCACGAATACGAAGCCCACCACGCCCCGACCTATGGCCACCGGATCCACGCGGATGGTCATGCCCTCGATCACGCCGCGTTCCGTCAGCCGGCGCACACGATCATGTGCCGCCGACGTGGAGAGACCGGCGGCCTGGCCCAGCTCTGCCATTGGGGTGCGGCCATCGGCCTGAAGTCGGGCGATGATGATCCGGTCGGCATGGTCGAGCATGGGAAAGCATCCTGTTCATTGATCATTATCTGGATATCATCCTGAAATATTCCAAACCAGAAGAATCTGTTCGAGTTTGGTGGAAAATTCAGGATCGCATCCGTCCGTGCGCGCGATTGTGATGTCTCACATGAGAATGAGTTGCAATTGCGGACACCTCCGCTTAAAGTCCGCATTGCGAGCCGGTCGCAACCTCACATCCGCATCCGGCTCGACAAGCCAGCCACCCAGCGCGTCCCCGCGCTCATCTGCCCCGTCTGGTCGCGCTGCGGGGTGCGTTGAGCGTCGTCGGATGCGTCAGGCAGCCAGTGCCCACTCTCGGGCGCGGCGCCTCTCCGCCCCAGGGGAGAACCGCCGTGCCCGTCCGGTCGCAAAGAACCGTCCTGAGAGGCTTGGCCCGTGTCGTCGCTGCCCAGACAATCCCTGTTTCATTCCCCGCATATGGCTGGCCACCGGTCGCTGAGCCGGCGCCTGCGGGCCTTCGGCCTGCTGCTGGGCGCCGGCACCGCGCTGGCCGCCGGCACCGTGCCGATGATGGCGCTGGCCGCCGATGCCGGGACCGGCGAGGTTCAGCTTGCCGCCGGCCGCGCGCCGGTTCAGCTCGACCCGGTGACCGTGCTCGGCACCCGCACCGAGAAGACCGTGAGCGAGGTTCCGGCGTCGGTGACCGTGGTCGGCGCCGAAGAGATCCGCCAGCGTCAGCCCGATGATCTGGGCGATCTGCTCGACGATATTCCCGGTGTCGAGATGTCGGGCGGCCCGCGCCGCACCGCTATGCAGCCGGTGATCCGCGGCCTGACCGGCGAGCGGGTTGTGCTGCGGGTCGATGGCGCCCGCCAGAATTTCGAAAGCGGCCATCGCGGCCGGATCTTCATCGATCCCTCGCTGCTGGAGCGGGTCGAGGTGCGGCGTGGGCCCGCCTCTTCGCTCTATGGCAGCGGCGCCATCGGCGGCGTGATGGAGGTCGAGACCATCAATCCCGGCACCTTCCTTGAGGATGGCGAGCCCTGGGGCGGTGAGGTCGGTGTCAGTTGGGAGAGCAATGGCGACGGCTTCGGCGGCCACGCGATCGGCGCCACCCGTCTGGGTGCCAATGCCGAGGCCCTGGTCGGCTTTACCGGCTTCGACGCCGATGATCTGGAGAACGGCGCCGGCGAGACCATTCCCTTTACCGCCGACGATGTCCGCAGCGGCCTTGTCAAGCTGGTTTTCCGGCCGGCGGAAGGTCATCAACTGACCGCGTCCTACATGCAGTTCCGCGACGAGCACATCATCCCGTCGGCCGCGAACACCAACACCAACAGCATCATCGTCGACCGCAAGACCGACCAGAAGACCATGACCCTGGGTTGGCGGTTTGATGGCAACGGCAACCCCTGGCTCGATCTGGACGCGAAGATCTACCGGACCGAGACCAGCCTCGACGAGCGCCGGCTCGACACCGGCCGGTTCGACGAGACCGACCTTGCCACCACCGGCATCGACCTTGCCAATACCAGCCGTTTTCAATTGGGCGGTTTCGGCAACCATGCCGTGACCTATGGCGTCGAAGCCTATCGTGACGATCAGGATGGTCACCGCAATGGCGATATCCGGCCGCAATATCCGGACGCGCAGCAGGACATCCTCGGCCTGTTCGTTCAGGATGAGATTGTGCTCTTCGAGCGCCTGACCTTCACACCGGGCGTGCGCTTCGACCAGTTCGACCGCGAGGCCAGCGGCCTTGAGAGCAAGTCGGACGACGCGGTCAGCCCCTCGATCTCGGTCGCCTATGCGGTCACGCCCTGGCTGAATGCCTATGCCAGCTATGCCGAGGCGTTCCGGGCGCCGTCGCTGACCGAACTCTATGCCACCGGCGAGCACTTCCCCGGCAACAACTTCGTCACCAACCCGGATCTACGGCCCGAGACCGCGAAGAACAAGGAAATCGGCCTGACCCTGTCGGAAAGCGACGTGCTCACCAGTGGCGACCGGATCACTGGCCGGGTCGCGGCCTTCCGCAACGACGTCGAAGACTTCATCGAGATGCAGGTGCAGTTCCTGGGTTATCCTGGAACGACCACCCGCAACAACGTTCAGGATGCGCGCCTGGATGGTGTGGAGTTCGAGCTGGCCTATGATGCGCCGCTGTGGTTCGCGAGCTTCGGGGCGGCCCGCATCCGCGGTGACGACCGCACCGAGGGCGACGCGCTGGGCGGCCTGCCCGGCGACAAGGTCTCGCTGGGCGGCGGCCTGAAATTCATGGGCGGCGACGTGGTGACCGGCTGGCGCATGGTCGCCCATGACAAACAGGATCGTGTCGCGACCGGCGAGGCCGTGACGCCGGGCTATGCCGTCCATGACGCCTGGGTCAGCTTCCAGCCATCGGACGGCGGCCTCAGGGGCGCCCGCTTCGACCTTGGCGTCGACAACGTCTTCGACAAGGCCTATCGCCCGGCCCTGTCGGAACTCGACGATCCGGGACGGACCGTGAAGCTGACCGCCGCCTATCGCTTCTGAGGCGGCACCGCCGTCGATTGACCGCTCACCATCCGAGGATACGAGCATGAGCGAGACCGCGCCCGCGGGCAACAGCCGCGGCCCCCATGGTGCCAGTGCCTGTTGTACTGGTCACAAGCAGGGCGGCCCGACGCCGCCGAGCCTGGACAGCATGGCGCTGTTGGGCGCCGCGGGCGAGGTTCTGATCGCACATTGCGGCGAGACCTATCGTCTGCGCCGCACAAGACAGAACAAGCTGATCCTGACCAAGTAAGGTCAGCCCCGATATGAGGACCGAGACGAGATGACCCGGATGTCCACAGACCAGAATGCCACCCAGCCGGCCGGTACGGCCGGCGACGACCTTGTCAGCCGCCGTGCGGCCCTGGCCGCCGCCGAGCCGGGCCTGCGCGTCCGCGATCAGGCCGAGCGGCTGGGCGTGTCGGAAGGGGAGTTGGTGGCATCGGCCGTCGGCCGTGACGGGGCCGATGGCGCCCGTGTGGTGTGGCTGGACGCCGATATCGGCGATCTGATCCGCGCGATCGAGACCCTGGGCCCGGTGATGGCGCTGACCCGCAACGACCATGCGGTGCACGAGATCGTCGGCACCTATGGCAATGTCAAGCTGGGCGCCCATGCCGGGCTGGTGATCAACAAGCCGATCGATCTGCGCCTGTTCCTGAAGCGCTGGCATGCGGCGCTGGCGGTCGAGGAAGCGCGCGGCGACACCGTGCTGCGCAGCCTGCAGTTCTTCGACATCCATGGCCTGGCCATGCACAAGATCTATCTGCGCCCCGACAGCGACCGTGCCGCCTATGACGCGCTGATCGCCACCAATCGTGGTGCCGTTCAGCAGGCGCCGGCCTTCGAGCCCGCCCCGACGCCTGAGCCGGTTGCGGCGACGGCACCCGAGGGGTTCGATGCCGACGCCTTCCTGACCGACTGGTCGCATCTGGCCGACACCCATGATTTCCTGCCGCTGTTGAACCGCCACAATCTGTCGCGTCCGGCGGCGCTGGCCCTGGCCGATGGCCGCTTCGCCCGCAAGCTGGGTGACGGCGCGTTCCGCGCGGCGCTGGAAGCGGCGGCGCGTGATCAGGTGAGGATCATGATCTTCGTGCCCAATCCGGGCTGCATCCAGATTTCGGGCGGCACCATCAACCGGGTGGAACCGCGCGGCCCCTGGATCAACATTCTGGATCCGGGCTTCAACCTGCATGTCCGCGAAGACCACATCGCGGCCGCCTGGCAGGTCGACAAGCCCACGGTCGACGGCACCGTGACGGCGGTTGAGCTGTATGACGATCGGGGCGATCTGTTCCTGATCATGGTGGGCGTGCGCGAGACGGGTGTGCCTGAACTGCCGGAATGGCGGGCGCTGGTGCATGCCCTGCCGGGCAGTGCGGCGTGACTGCGGCGATCGACAGCGGCCGGCGGCGGTTCCTTGGCCTGACCGCCGCACTCGGCGCGGTTGCGGCGGGCGGCCTGTTCGCCGGCTGGGCACGGCCGGCGCTGGCCGTGCCCGCCCGCATGGTCACCATCGGTGCCGCCGTCACCGAAACCGTCTGGGCGCTGGGGGCCGGCGACCGCATCGTCGCGGTCGACACCACCAGTATGAGTCCGGCCGCGGTGCAGCGTCTGCCCAAGGTCGGCTATATGCGCACCCTGGCTGCGGAAGGCGTGATCGCGACCGGTGCCATCCGGGTGATCGCCGATGACGGTGCCGGGCCGGCCTCGACGCTCGACCAGATCCGGGCTGCCGGAATCGATCTGCGGATGGTGACCTCGGCCACCCGCATCGATCAGGTCGAAGCGGCGATCGTGGCGGTGGGTGACGCCATCGATCTGCATGATCCGGCGGTGGCGCTGGGCCTTCAGGTCACGGCGGCACTGACCGAGGTTGCGGAAGCGGCCTCGGCGCGGCCGGTGCATCCGTCGGTGATGTGCCTGATCGGCGTCGGCAATTCCGGGCTGATGGCGGCCGGGCGCGACACGGCCGCGGCGGCCGTGATCCGCCTGGCCGGTGGTCGCAATGCCTTCGAGTTGAGCGCCGACTATGCCCCGATCTCGGCCGAGGCGGCGGCGGCGATGGCGCCCGAGGTTCTGGCGATGCCCACCCATGCGATCGCCCGCCTGGGCGGGCGCGAGGCGGTGCTGGCCTTGCCGCAGTTGCGGCTGACCCCGGCGGCGATGGCCGGCCGGCTGATCGCCATCGACAGCCGCGCCCTCTCGGGGCTGGGGCCGTCCACCGCCGATGTCGCGACCGCATTCGCGGCCGATCTGGCGCAGGTGATGGGGTAGGACCGGATGGCGGCGACGCTGGATGATACCGCCGTGACCGCCGGTCGGGCCTTGCCGATGCATGACCAGCGCCACCGCGCCCGACGGCGTCTGGGCGCGGTTCTGATCGTGGCGCTGATCGCGGTTTCGGTGCTGGGCCTGGCCGTGGGGCCGCTCGCGATCATGCCGGCCGATTATCCGGCGGTGGCGCGGGCGTTGCTGGTGCGTGCCGGCCTGCTCGATCCGGCCGCGATCGCCGTTGCGGCCGATCAGGCGTGGGCGGATCAGGCGCGGGCCGACCAGATCAAGGCGGCGGTGCTGCTGGATATCCGTCTGCCGCGCCTGATTCTGGGGATCATGGTGGGCGGCGTTCTGGGACTGTCGGGGGCGGTGTTGCAGGGCCTGTTCCGCAATCCGCTGGCCGATCCGGCCCTGATCGGCATTTCGGCCGGTGCTGCACTGGCGGCCGTGGCCACAATCGTGCTGGGGCATGCGCTGCTGCCGGATCTGCCGGCCTGGGCGGCATCGGCGCTGGTGCCGGCTGCGGCTTTCGCCGGCGCCATTTCGGCCACCATGCTGGTCTGGCGCCTGGCCGGCGGTGCCGCCTCGGGGGGCGGCGAGGGTGTGGGCGGCGAGGGTGGGGGGCACGACATGTCGCTGCTGCTGCTGGCCGGTGTCGCCATTACGGCAATCGCCAGCGCCGGCGTCGGTCTGTTCGCCTTCATCGGCGATGATCAGCAATTGCGCGAGTTGACCTTCTGGTCGATGGGCGGTCTTGGCGGTGCACGCTGGGGTCTGCTCTGGGCGCCGCTGCTGGCGATCTCGGTTGCGGCCTGGCTGTTGCTGCCGCTGGCACGCGGGCTGGATGCCCATGCACTGGGCGACCAGGATGCCTACCATCTGGGTGTCGACGGCAAGCGGCTCCGGCGCCGGGCGGTGATCGGCGCGGCACTGGGCGTGGGTGCCGCCGTCGCGGTGTCGGGCACGATCGGCTTCGTCGGTCTGGTGGTGCCGCATCTGGTGCGGTTGATCGCGGGGCCCGGCCATCGCGGCGTGCTGCCGCTGTCGATGCTGGCGGGCGCGGTGCTGCTGGTCGGCGCCGACCTGCCGGCACGGCTGATCGTGGCGCCGGCCGAACTGCCGATCGGCATCGTTACCGCCCTGATCGGGGGCCCATATTTCATCCACCTGCTGCGGGCGCGTATCCGCGGTGGCGGCTGACCGCGTCCCGCCCGCCCTGTTTTCTGGAGCCTTCGCCCATGCTCAGCCTCACCCGTGTGACCTGCCGCCGCGGCGGCAGGGTTCTGGTCGATGAGGCCAGCCTGGACATCCGGCCCGGTCATCTGGTCGCGATCCTGGGCTGCAATGGTGCCGGCAAATCAACGCTGCTCGGCCTCGCCACCGGCGCCATCCGGCCCGATGGCGGGCGGGTCGCGCTCGACAATGTGTCGCTGGAGCGGATACCGGCCGAGCGGCTGGCCCGCCGGCGGGCGGTGATGAGCCAGGCCGATATGCTGGGCTTCGGTTTCACCGCCGCCGAGGTGGTGGCGCTGGGCCGGTCGCCTTTTCGTGGTGTGGCCACGCCGGATGAGGATCATGCTGCGATCCGCGCTGCGATGACCGAAACCGGCATCGAGCCTCTGGCCGGGCGCATCGTCACCCGGCTGTCGGGTGGCGAGCGCCGGCGGGTGCAACTGGCCCGCACGCTGGCGCAGGCGGCGGGATGTGCTGCGGAACCTGGCACACGGGCATTGCTGCTGGATGAACCCAATGCCGCGCTCGACATCGCCCGCCAGCGCGATCTGGCGCGGGTGATGCGGCGCGCGGCCGAGGGTGGCCTCGCGGTTGCGGCGGTGCTCCACGATCCCGATCTGGCGGCGGCGGTCGCCGATGAGGTGGTGCTGATGCGGGCAGGGCGGATTCTCGATCGCGGCGCACCGGCACAGGTGCTGACCCCGGCCGCAATCGACGCGGTCTATGACGTCACCGCCGAGGTGATGATCGACGCCACGACCGGGCGCCCGAAGATCGGTTTCGCCTGGCTCTGACGGTGGGGCCTCTGACAGTGGGGTGGGGCGCGGCGCCGGCACCTCAGGCGACGGCGGCGCCGGCCATGTAGCCGGGCACGGTGGCCCGTCGGGGCCGAAGGACCAGTGTCAGGCGCCGCGGCCGGCGGAAGCTGTCGCCGGCGATGGTGGGATCGCAGTCATCTGCGGGCGCGATGTCGGCGAAGCGTTCAGCCAGACGCCGCAGGGCTTCGGCGATAATCGCCGAGGCCAAAGGTCGGCCGGGGCAGGCATGGCGGCCGGCGCCGAACGACAGCACCGGCACCGGTGGCCGGCCGGGCATGAAGCGTTCGGGATCGAACTGGCCCGCTGCGGGGAACACGGTCTCGTCGCGATTGGCGCTGGCCAGGAACACCCGGACCGACGCACCCCGTTGCACGGTCACGCCACCGATCTCGGTCTGGCCGCGCACGAAGCGGGTGGTGTCGTGCTGGGGCGGCTGAAACCGCATGACCTCCAGGGCGAAGCTGTCGGCAAGGCTTGGCTCCACGGCCAGCCGGTCGATCAGATGGCGATGCCGCAACAGCACCGCCAGCGCGTTGGCGATTGCCGACAGCGGCGTTTCCACACCGGCGGCCATCATCAGAAGGATCAGGCGCATCAACTGGGTGCGTTCCAGATCGGCCGCCATCCGCTGGACCCTCAGCGCCAGAGCCGCCGGCCGTGGCGACAGCCCCTGATCGATCAGCCGTCCGATCAGGGCTTCCAGCGCGCGGCGTTCATCGGCGATGCCGCCGACGTCGCCGTCACTCTGTTCTATATAGCGGCTGACGCGCGACAGGTGATGGGCAAGGCGATCGCCGGTCGCGGCATCGATGCCGAACAACCCGCTGATCACCCCGCGCGCGATCGGCTCGGCCAGCGCCGCGACGGCATCGACCGGTTCATCTGCGGGCAGGTCGGCCAATGTGGCGCCGATCAGCCCTGGCGCCAGACCGGCCACGGCAGCCGCCACCCCTTCGAACCCCAGAAGATGCTGTGCTGCACGACGCTGCGCCAGATGGCGATCGCCATCGATATCGAGCAGGGTTTCGCCAAAGGCCTGACGGGTGCGTTTGAACGGATATTCCACCGTGAAGACCGGATCGGTCAGCACCCGCATCACGTCGGCATGCCGCACCACGCATAGCTGGCCCAGGCGTTCCGACCACCAGACCGGGCGGGTCCGGCGGGCGACGGCATAGGCCGGCCACGGATCGGCGCGAAAGCCGGCCGAGCCGAAATCGATCGGCTCGTCCTGCCCGTTCGCCGCCGCGGGGGCGGGCGCGTCGTCGCTGCCGTATCCGCTATAGGTCATCAGGGCTCTCCGCGACATCAGTCATGGCACGCCTGCCGGGGGATTCGGTCAGGGGGCTGTCTGTTGTGAACGATACCATGAAGCCTCGCACCGCAACATGGTCGCAACTGCGGCATTGCCACGCGCCGCCGCCGGTCGAGGTCATATAGGGGCGGTTGCCGGGCGTGCCAGCCCGTCGCCGGTCCGGGCGGAGGCAGGCTCGATGTTGCGGCACTTGCCGCGGCGACCGATCGGCGGCCTAATCATCATGGGACAGGTATCAACAGACACCGGTGCCTCTTGGCGCATGCAGGTGTCCCATACGGGTCGTGGCCATGAAGATCATTAATGAATTCAGAGAGTTCGCCGTAAAGGGCAACGCATTCGATCTCGCCGTCGGCGTGATCATCGGCGCCGCTTTCGGCAGCATCGTGACGTCGCTGGTCAATGATATCATCATGCCGCCGATCGGATTTATCACCGGCGGCATCGATTTTTCCGACATCTTCATCAATCTGAGCGAGGTTGAATACACCAGCCTTGCCGCCGCCAAAGAGGCCGGGGCGGCAACGATCAACATCGGTGTGTTCATCAACCGGGTGATCAGCTTCCTGATCGTGGCCTGGGTGCTGTTCCTGCTGGTGCGGCAGATGAACCGGATGAAGCGGCGGGAAGAAGCCGCTCAGGTGCCACCGACGCCCGCAGCGCCGCCACCGCCTGCACCGGAACTGGTGGTTCTGGAACAGATCCGCGATCTGCTGGCCCGGGATCAGGCGGGCGGGCCGGGCGCAGGCCGTTCGCCGACGACGGGGCGCCCGCAATCTTGACGGCTGGTCTGCCGGATCGTCGTCGTGTCTGACAGGCCGCCACGGCAACGACCTTCGACGTTGTGGCGTTACCGATCGGCAACAAGCTCGTCCTGCGGCAGACCGGCGGTTTGAAGCGCAAGGCATCCGGCCGGAATATCCGTCAGACATGCATCGATCTCGGTGGATTGCGCCTTGATGACAAGTTGACGTATCAACATGGTATGTGGTTAAAATAACGCAACTGTGGCAGTCTTGCTGCTGCACTAACGCAAGGGGCTGACAAAAGCCGCGTCAATCCCCATAGTCTGGGGGAGGCGAACATTGTGGCGGGCGGATCTGCCAGCATAGTCCGGCCAGGGCATCTCGATGTCGGGTCGGGCGACGCTGGCGCGATGGCAAAGACCTGCACTGGCGCTGACAAACGACCCTGATACCAGGAGACCCCCTAGCGATGAATCGCAAGCTGACAGTGGCCGCCGTGGCCGCAGCATTCTGCGCCCTCCCTGCTTTTGCGCATGCGCAGGATGTGGCCAGCGAAATCGCGCTTCTGCGCGGTGGCGAGCCCGGCTGGTATGGCTCAATTCTTGGTGGCGTGAACATGCAGTCCGACTCGAGCTTCAGCTCGGGTCTTGCCGGTGGCAAGGTCGCCGCCGAGTTCGACACCGGCTACGGCGTCGTCGGCGCGATCGGCTATGATTTCGGCCGCGTCGCGCAGTGGGGCGGGTTCCGCACCGAACTCGAAATCGGCTATCGCCAGAACGATGTCGACAGCCTGTCGATCGGCGGCAGCAACCTCGCCAACAGCGATGGCGATGCCACCGTCTGGTCGGGTATGGTCAACGTCTATCACGACCTGTACCTGCCGGCGTCGCGCCTGACACCCTATATCGGTCTGGGCGTTGGTGCGGCCTATGTCGAATATGACAGCTTCTCGGCGGCCGGTGCCCCCGGTGCTATGAGCGACGACGACACCGTGCTGGCCTATCAGGGCATCGTCGGTGCCTCCTATGCCCTCAGCCCTGCCATGTCGCTGGTTGGCGAATACCGCTATTTCGGCACCCAGGCCGTGGAAGTCACCAGCGGGGCGGCCGATGGCTCGGTCACCAGCAGCGACACCTATGGGTCGCACAACGTGATGGTGGGTCTGCGGATCAATTTCTGATCCCTGACGCGTCAGCGTCGACCTGAACAATGGCCGCCGGTGTTCTGCACCGGCGGCCATTGTCGTTATATACACGCGGCTGGCGGGCGGGCGTCGGTGGTCGTGACATATCTCTGCCACTGGCGCCTCACGGCATTGGGGCCATATAGAATGGCATTGGCGGAAATGGCGGCCGATGTGCGGCTTCCCCGTGCATGGCAGCCCAGCGCGACACCGCCCGGCGCATGCCCGGACCGTATCCGGGCAGCCCTTCAGCGGAAGACGAAAAATGATGTTCCGGACGACTTTCCGGCAAGTGACGCCGTCGCGGCGGCAGGGTCGGCGCGCGGCACTGCTTCTGGTCGCGAGCCTTGGCGCTTTGGTCGCCGCATGCAGCGGACCGACACCGTATCAACCGCTGCTGCATGGCGAGGGCTATGCCAATCAGCGGCTTGAAGACAATCGTTTCCGCGTCAGCTTCGCCGGCAACGCCGCCACCGACCGGGCGACAGTGGAAGACTATCTGCTGTATCGTGCGGCCGAAATCACGCTTCAGACCGGCCATGACTTTTTCATCGTCGTCAGCCGCGATGTCGAGCCAGACCGCCGCTACAGCTATAACCCGCCGCCGGCCTGGGGCTGGGGGTGGGGAAGCGGGCGCGGTGCCGGATATGGGGTCGGCATGTCGACGGGGTCGGCAGAAGCGGATACCCGCTACACCGCCTGGCTCGAAATTCTGGTCTATGCCGGCCGTAAGCCGGACCAGCCCGACGCCTATGACGCCCGCCAGATTACCCAGGCCATAGCGCCCGGGCTGCGCCGGCCCCGGGTGGACTGATCGGCCCGGCTCGCCTGAGCCGATACCGCACCGCGTCATTTTGCCGCAACCTTCCATGACATCATGCATGATGCCACGGTCTTGTTGCACATGCGTCGCAATCTTCATGATACTCTATATCTCAACCACTTCGGGCCGCGGTCACGGTGCCCGCAAGTGGTGCGCGTGCTGTCATCGCGAATGATTTGCAATCGCGTAAACTTGGGTGTAGCGTCCGACGCGACGTCCAGCCGATCAAGTCCCGGAGACATCTGACGAATGAGCACGGAAACCCAGACCTCCGCGACCACGCCGCCGCTGACCGCCGCGCCTGCCAACGCTCCGT
Source organism: Tistrella bauzanensis (assembly GCF_014636235.1). Classification (NCBI taxonomy): domain Bacteria; kingdom Pseudomonadati; phylum Pseudomonadota; class Alphaproteobacteria; order Geminicoccales; family Geminicoccaceae; genus Tistrella; species Tistrella bauzanensis. Next base: position 41,689 of record NZ_BMDZ01000029.1, on the reverse strand, counting down.
CGCCAGCGTCCGCCCCGGTGCCGGCTGCCGCCGGTCAGGCGCCTGCAGCGGTCGGCGCCACGACCGGCGCCGAGGCCTCGACAGAGGGGCAGGGAACAGGCACGCCAGAGGCCGGCATGACCGCCGGCGCCACCGACCTGACCGGTTTCACGCAACCGGGCGACACGGTCGCCACCACCGAAGCCGATGGTGGTACAGGCTCCTCGACGCTGGATCTGCTGATTGCGGGCGGGCCGGTGGTTGGGGTTCTGGGCGTGCTGTCGGTGATCGGGGCCGCGATCATCCTGCTCAAGATCTGGCATTTCGCCCGCGCCGGCGTCGGGTCCGGGCGTCGTTTGAACCGCGCGGTCGACCGCGCGGTTCGCGAGGGCCCCGACCAGGGCCGGGCGGCCCTCGATGGCGTGACACATCCGGGCGTCGACGTGATCCGGACCATTCTCGACGGCCGCATCTCGGGCGTGCCCGAAGCGGCATTGCGGGAAGAGGCGGAGCGCATCGGTCTTGCCCGGGTCGAGACCCTGCGCAGCCATCTGCGTGCGCTGGAACTTGTTGGCGGCATCGCGCCGCTGCTGGGCCTGCTCGGCACCGTCCTTGGTATGATCACGGTGTTTCAGACCCTGGAAACCGCAGGCTCCGCGGTTGATCCGTCGCAATTGTCGGGCGGTATCTGGGAAGCGCTGCTGACCACGGCCGTCGGCCTGATCGTGGCCATTCCCTGCGTGCTCGCCCATGCCTGGCTTGAGCGGCGGGTGGATCGCACGGCGCATGTGGTCGAGGATGCGGCAACCCGGCTGTTCGTTGCCCGCGATCTGGCACGGCCCGCGGCACCCATGGCCATGAGCCATCGCCCGATGGCCGGAGGCCTTGCACCCGAATTGCGGACCGCGCGCGCGGCCGGCCCGTCGGCCTGATGACCGGGGCCTGATATCATGCGCCTCAGCCGGAAGCATCGTCGTTCGGGGCTCGCCATCGGACTGACGCCGTTGATCGACGTCGTGTTCATTCTTCTGCTGTTCTTCATGCTGGCATCTTCACTTGCCGACTGGCGGGTGCTGGAGATCATCATGCCCAGACCTGCGGCCTCGCCGCCGACGCAGACCGCCAGCCGCAGTGACATCGCCGTCATCGCAGTGGCTGCGGACGGCCAGTTGCAGCTCGACGGCGCCCCCATTGCCGCCGATGCGCTGGGCACGCGGTTGTCGGCCCGCGCGGCGGCCAACCCGGCTCTGAAGGTGCATGTCCGCCCGGTCGAGGCAGCGCCGATGCAGGCGGTGGTCTCGGCGCTGGAAGCGGCCGGTGCGGCCGGTGCGGCCTCGGTCGAGGTGCGGGCCCGATGAGACTCCGGCAGAGCTCCCGTGCGCGGAATTCAGACGATGCGCTGATTCCGCTGATCAATGTCGTCTTCCTGCTGCTTGTGTTCTTCATGGTCGCCGGCACCATCACGGCCGGCGATGCCTTCCGCATTCAGCCGGCGCGTATCGCCGCCGAGGCGCGCAAGGATGCGGCCGATGGCCGGCGGGTGCTGCTGGTCGGTGCCGATGGCCGCATGGCTTATGATGGTGAAAGCATCACCATCGGTGCATTGAGCGAGCAACTGGCGCTGACGGTTCAGGGCGCCGCGGATCGTGGCCTGTCCTTGCAGCCCCTGGCGGTGAAAACCGATGCCGGCGCGCCAGCCGGTACGGTGATCGCGGCCACGGAGGCGGCACGGGCCGCCGGCTTTCCCGGCGTGGTGCTTCTGGTTCAGCGGGTGCCGGAATGAGTAATCCACGCAACAAGACCCGGCGCAATCCGGCCGACGCGCCGGGGCGTGGTGCCATGACGGTGGCGATGGTGACGGCCGTGGCACTGCATGGTGCTGGCGCGCTGTGGCTGTTGAACCAGCCGGCAGAGCCCGCCGGCTTGCCGGGCGAGGTTGCGATCGTGATCGGCTTTGGCGGTGCCGGTGGCGATGGCGGCCAGGGCGGCGAGGGCGGTGGCAGCGTCGATGCCGCAGCCGATGCCGCACCGGAAGCGACGCCGGCGGCCCCTGCGGCCCCGGAAGCGCCACCAGTTCCCGAAGAACTGCCGCCGCCCGACGAGCCGGAGCCGGCACCTCAGCCGCTTCCAGAACCGGTTCCCGAACCGGAGCCCGAACCTGAGCCAGAGCCCGAACCTGAGCCAGAGCCCGAACCGGAACCTGAGCCCGAACCGGAACCTGAGCCCGAACCGGAGCCCGAGCCCGAACCTGAGCCAGAGCCCGAACCCAGGCCGACGCCGCAAGAGGTGCGGGAGATGGCGGCGGTGTTGCCACGGGCCAAGCCGACGCCACCGCCGGCGCCCGTGCGGCCCAAGCCGGCGCCGCGCGTCGAGGCCCCGAAGCCCGCACCGGCCCCCCGTGCCGGCGCCGCGGCGGAACCGGATGAGGCGGAGGGCGCCACCGGCCTGCAGGCTGCCGGTCAGCCCGGCAAGCTTGCAGGCGCCGCCGGGGCTGCGGGTGCACCCGGGCTTCCGGGCGGCGGGCAGGCTGGTGCGGCCGGTGCGGCAGATCCGAAGCTGGTCGATCTTTACAATGCGCGCGTCATGGGCTGGCTGGAGCGGCATCGCCGCTATCCGCGCTCGGCGCAGCTGCGCAACCAGCAGGGCACGGTGCAGCTGGAATTCTCGCTGGATGGCGAAGGCCAGGTGGTGTCGTGGCGCATCGTCAGGCCGTCGGGGATCAGCGCGCTCGATCGTGAAACCGAACGGATGATCGAGGCGGCGTCGCCATTCCCGCCGCCGCCGCCCGAGATTCTGGAGCAGGGCCGCAAGTCCTTCGTGATCCCGATCGTCTTCCGGCTGAACTGATCCGGCAGCAGGGACCGCACCAAGAAAAAAGGCCCCCAGCATCACGGGATGCCGGGGGCCTTGTTCGAGCTGCCGCCGGGGAGAGCCGGCAGTGGCTGCCCGATCAGGCGGCCGAGTGCTGAGAGCCGTCGGCCGGATTGGGGATGATCGCCACGGCAGCGGCGGTCTTGCGCGCCTTGCGGGCGGGCAGGGCTGCCACCAGGGCCATCACCAGACTTGAGCCATAATTGGCAGCCTGCAGCAGCATCAGCGTGACCCAGAACCGGCTTTCGACGAAGGGCGCATAGACGATCGAGATGCCGATCGCCACGCCGACCAGCGAGACGGCGAGGATGGTTTCGTTGCGGGCCATCTGGAAGGCCTGCATCAGCGCTGGCTGGTTTTCCGCCTTGGGCGTGCGGAAGAACGGCAGATGGCGCGTGACCAGACCATAGAGCACGGCGGTGCCGATGGTGAAGCTGAGGCTGAGACCCGCCAGGCAGGCCGCGAGTCGGTTGCCGATGGAGCAGTTCACCCGGCCCTGATAGAGCCCGATGATGTGGATGGTGCGGATCGCGAAGCCCGCCAGCGCCGGCACCACGAACAGCGAGGACGGCAGTTCCACGATCGCCGGGAAGGCGATGGCGAGTGCGCCCCAGATCACCGACATGACCGCGATGATCAGCCCGACCGCGTCGGCGGCCCAGCCTGCCCAGCCGGACAGGAAGTGATATTTCTGCATCGGCTTCAGCGCCGACGGCGTCCGGCCGACAATCCGGCCCATATGGGCGCGCATGATCTGCATGCCACCATAGGCCCAGCGGAAGCGCTGCTTCTTATAGGCCATGAAGCTGTCGGGCGTGACACCCCAGCCGAAGCGGTGGTTCGAATAGACCGAACTCCAGCCGTTCTCCATCAGGCGCAGGCCAAGCTCGGTGTCCTCGCAGATGCACCATTCCGACCAGCCACCGACGCTTTCCAGCGCCGCGCGGCGGATCATGGTCATGGTGCCATGCTGGACGATGGCGTTGTGGTCGTTGCGCTGAACCATGCCGATATCGAAGAAGCCGGCATATTCCCAGTTGGTCGCCGCCTTGAACGGGTGATCCTGCCAATCGCGGTGATCCTGCGGCGACTGAACGAAACCCACGGTCTCGTCGGCGAAATGCGGGGTCATCTTCCGCAGCCAGTCGGGCGAGACGACATAGTCGGCGTCGATGACCGCGACCACCTCGGCATCATCCGCCATGTTGTGCCGCGCATAATTCAGGGCGCCGGCCTTGAAGCCCGCCAGCGGCGAGACATGGAAGAAGCGGAACCGGGGGCCCAGTTCTTCGCAGATCCGCTCAAGCGGGCGCCAGACGGCCTCGTCCTTGGTATTGTTGTCGATGACCAGCACCTCGAAATCCGGATAATCCAGACGGGCGAGGGCGGTCAGGGTTTCGCGCATCATGTCGGCTGGCTCGTTATAGGCCGGGACATGGATCGACACCTTGGGCAGCTTGAAGCCGTCCGGCGCCGTCTCGACAGGCTCGCTCGGCCGCTTGCGGCCACGCGCGAACAGCACCTCGACGAACTCCAGCGTCTGCGACAGCAGCAGGATGACCAGCATGCCCATCATCACCGCCAGCACGCCGCCGGCGACCGCGCCCGAGATGTCCATGTACTGGACGGCGAAGCGATAGCCCACCCAGGCGACTAGCCCGGCCGAGGCCTGCACCAGCGCCACAAAGGCAATCCGGCCGGTCCACGACACGTCGCGTCGACGCCCCAGGAAATAGAGATTGAGCGGCAGGGCGATCAAGGCCGCGGCCAACGCGATCGCGGGCCAGGCCGGCAGCGGCGCCACCGGGCCGGTCAGATCGAATTTCGGCTGCCGGTCGGCGTTCCAGTAGCCCCAATAGGCACCGACGCCGCCTTCGTCATACCGCTTCCACGGCTGATCGAACGCTTCCATCAGATAGAAGCTGATCCCTTCGGCCTTGGCGCGGGCGTTCAGCTTGCGGATGAACTTCGCCTCCTGCGCCAGCGACGGCTGGGCGGCATTGAAGGCGCGGCCATCCGACGGCCAGCCGGCCTCGGCGATCAGGATCGGCTTGCCCGGGAACATCCGCTTCAGACGGTTGTGCATGGCCACCGTATGCTCGATCGACTGATCGACGGTCAGGCCTTCCCAATAGGGCAGGATGTGGATCGCCAGAAAATCGGCGGCACGGCCAAGTTCCGGATGCTCCAGCCAGACATGCCACGGCTCGGCGGTCGACACCGGCTGGCGGACCTGGCTTTTCACCTGACGGATCCGGGCGATGACCTGATCGACCGTCTGGTCGGCGCGCAGGATCGACTCGTTGCCCACCAGCACGCGGGTGACGTTCGGATTCCGGCGGGCGCCCTGAACCAGGCTTTCGATCTCGCGGTCGTTCTTGGCCTCGTCCTTGTCGAGCCACGACCCCATCGTCACCTTCAGGCCGCGCTCACGCGCGATCGCGGGCACCTGGCCCTGAATGCCGAGGCTGGAATAGGTGCGGATCTCGCGGAACGTGGTGGCCACCAGCGACAGATCCTCGCGGACCTGATCAAGCGTCGGTTCCTCGCCGGCCTTGGGGTCGTTCTCCGGACGAAAAGGGGAATAGGCAGCACCGAGCAGCGGTTCAGTGACCGCAGGAAGTTCCCGCTCGTGCTGGTTCGGAAGAGCCCAGAAGGCAACGTTTCCAAGCGCAATCACGGCCGTTACGGCAACAGCGCCGATCCAGCCGCGCGTCTTGCCACGCGTCTTCATGGTCGGTTCAGCAGGCATGTCGTTCGGCACGATCCAGCGTCCCAAGTGATGCCACAGAAAAACGGCGTACCCCGGAATGGAGGACGCCATGAGCCAACCAGTCGATGTTCAAGTGGACTTAAAGGCTGTGCCCAACGATTTTCCGGTCATCGGGCCAACGGATCACACCTTTTTGAAGGCGTCGTAACCGTTTCTTTACTTCCAGCTTTGCCTCAGAGAACCGGGCGTCGCCACACCCGAGATGTCCTCGTCTAACCGTTCTTTTTTTCTAGGCGACGCAGCCCTGCGTCGGTTACGAGTTATATATGCTCAGTGCCAAGGCACGCAACGGCGGATCACGCATAGCCATGTGTCAAGATATGTACCGGGAACATCCCTCGGCCCTGTTTATGCCCCTTGCCGGCCTTCTCATCGCCGCAGCCGTGCTGACAGCCCTGTGGTTGAGGGTGGAGGTGGTCCAACCGGAGACATTGACCTGGGCCTGCCTCGCCGATGCCCGTCCTTTGTGGTGCGGCCCACGCCAACTGCTGCTTGAGGCGTTCAACCTCGGGATCTTCGGAGGGCTGGCCCTGATCGTGTCGGTGGCGGCCCTGCTGGTGACGCATCCGCTGGGCCGCAAGCTGGCGCTGGCCGGGCTTGTGCTCTCGATCTTCGCCTTTGCGCTCTACAATGCCGGGGCCGCGGCTCCCGCGGCCGTCTTCGCGTCTCTCAGGCTGATGCGCGCGCGCGGCTGAACAATCCGGTCGCGATCACGAGGCCCGCACCCGCCAGGATCGCGCCGATGATCTGGGCCGGCAGCGGCGCCGTGCCATACAGCACCCAGGTGAAGCCCATCGCCGCCACCGGCACCAGATTATAGGCGAGCGCCGCCCGCGCGGCCCCCAGCGCCATCACGCCGCGCGTCCACCAGACATAGGTGAGGACCGTGCCGCCGATGGCCAGGAATCCGATCAGCGGCCACAACCCTGGCGCCGGCGGCAGAATCTCGACGCCATGGCCTGCGACCAGCGCCGCAATGGCGAAGCACAGCGCGCCCAGGCTCATGGTCACGGCGGTGGCGATGTCGGGCGGTGTCGCCTTCAGGCGCAGGCGCGCCAGAACGCCATAGAGTGCCCAGCCGGCATTGCCGGCCAGGATCAGCCCGTCGCCGGGGTTGAAGCGCAGAGCCGCCAGATGGGCCAGGTCGGGCATCGACACCAATGCCACGCCGGCCATACCCAGTACCAGCCCGGCAACCAACCGCCGGCCGGGCAGGCCTGCGCCCATCATCCCGCCGAACAGGGCGGCAAGTGCAGGATTGAGGGTCATGATCAGCGCGGCGTTGACCGGCGAGGTCATCGGCAGGCCGGTGAACAGGCACCACGAGAACCCGAACACGCCGATCACCCCCATCAGCGCCAATGGCACGCCGTCGCGGAACAGGGACGGCATGTGCAGGCGGCGGTGGATCAGCAGCGGCGGCAGCAGTACGGCGGCGGCGATCAGAAAGCGCCAGAAGCCCAGCCCATAGATGCCTGTATCCGGCACCAGGATGCGCGCGGCGATCAATGTGGCGCCCCAGAGCAGGGCGGTGAGCAGCAATCCGGCCTGAACAGGCATGTGGCGGATCTCCGGTTGGTGGCAGCCGCGGGCTCGCGGCCGTCGGTTGCCGGGAGCTTGCCCTTGGCGGTATCGGGCTGGTACCACAGATATGAATGATGAGTTTTTCACTTTTGAAAATCTAATGCGGCGCGGGGCCGATGCAGCATGGGGGCCGATGATGGCGCGGATCAACTGGGACGATCTGCAGGTGGTGCAGGCGGTGTTCGAGGCCGGCACCCTGTCCGGCGCCGCCATCCGCCTGGCCAGCAGCCCGGCGACCATCGGTCGACGGGTGGCGGCGATCGAGGCGGCGATGAATGTGGTGCTGTTCGCCCGCGGCGCCGGTGGCTATCTGCCGACCGCGGCCGGCACCGCGCTCGCCCGCCGGCTGGCCCCGGTCGCCGAGGCCCTGTCGGGGTTGGAGCGCGAGGCGGCGGCATTGTCGGGGCATGTCCGTCTGGCCACCGCCGATACCCTGGCGGTCTATCTGGTGGCGCCGGCATTGGCCGGGCTTGCAGCCCGTCGCCCCGACATCACCGTGGAACTGCTGGCCAGCGCGCGGCGGCTCGATCTGCTGAAGCACGAGGCGGATCTGGCCCTCAGACTGGCCCGGCCCGAAGCGCAGGGCCTGCTGATGCGGCGGGTGGGGCGCATTCGCTATCACCTGTATCTGCGCCCCGACCGGCTGGAGACGGTCAGGGCCGGTGGCCGAGTGCCGCTGATCGGCTGGGATCGTGGCTTTCAAGGATTGGCTCTGGCACGTTGGATGGCCGAGGCGCTGGGCCATATGCCGGTCGGGATGAAATCCGACAGCATTGAGGTGCAGCGCGCCGCTGCGGCCGCCGGCCTGGGCATTGCGGTGCTGCCGGATTACATGTGCGGACCCGGCAGCGGCCTGGTGCCGCTGCCCGAGGCGCCGGTACCACCCGACCGGCCGGTATGGCTGGTGGCGCGCCCCGATATGGCGCGCATGCCGGCGGTGCGGACGGTGATGGAGGTGGTGGCGCGCGCGGCCCGGCGGGCGCTTTCCGAACGCCCGGACTTTGCAGCGTCGTCCCCGGACGCTATCAATGAACCCGATCGAGATCTTCCGGCATCATCATCCTGAGGAACGACCTTTCATGCCGCAGACCCCGCGCTTCCGGTCCGGCCCCCTGCCTGCGGCCGTACGGCCCGTCGACGGAGCCGGCGGCCTGCGCCGACCGGAGCCGGCCGACGTGCTGGTGGCGGATCTGGGCGGCACCAATCTGCGCATTGCCCGCCGCGACCGCCGTGGACGCCTGACCATGATCGGCCGTGCCGCCACCGCCGATATCACCGATCTGGCGGCCACCCTGCGCAGCACCTGGTTGAAAGCCGTGGGCACCGTGCCGCAGGCGGCGGCGATCTGTGTCGCCGGCCCGGTCGATGGCGCACGTGGCGCCGCCGTGCTGACCAACCGGCCGGGGCTCGCGATCGAGGCGCGCACGCTGGGCGCCGGGCTGGGCCTGCCATCCGTTGCGGTGGTCAACGACCTGATGGCGCAGGCGACCGGGCTTGGCGTGATGACCGAGCCCGGGGACGGTGCCGGCGGCCACCGGCCGGATGACCGTTTCGAACATCTGCTCGCCGGCGCTGGCGACACCGCAGCGCCACGCCTGCTGATCGGCATCGGCACCGGCTTCGGCACCGCGCTGTTGCTGCCCGGCCATCATGCCTTGCCGCAGGTGGTGCCGGCGGAAGGCGGTCATATCGCCTTGGCGGCAGAGACTGCCGATGAATGGGCGGTGATCGATGCCGCGCGCGCCCTGCCGGGCGTTGCCGGCGTGATGTCGCATGTTTCACTAGAGGATCTGGTGTCGGGGCATGGGCTGGGGCGGCTGGTGGCGGCGGTGGCTGCCACACGCGATCTATCGGGGCCGGGCATTGGCGGTGCTGCGTTGACGATGGACCCGCCGGCACTGGCGGCGGCGGCGTTTGCCGGCGACGATGCCGCTCAGGCGGGCTTCGCCTTGTTCTCGGGCTGGGTGGGGGCCGCGGCCGGTGACCTTGCCATTGCCACGGGCGCCCGTGGCGGCGTGGTGCTGGCCGGCGATCTGCTCCATGGCCTGGGTCCGCTGTTCGACCGCGATCTCGTCGCCGCACGGTTCAGAAGCAAGGGGCGGTTTTCCAGCTATCTTGCTGATGTTCCACTTGATATGGCGCCAGCCGGAGATGATCTGGCCCTGATCGGCCTGGCCCGCATCGCCGATATCCGGGCGGCACGTGCCGCCGGCCCGGTTTTCGATTGACCCTGATCTTCCCCGACCGCTGAGGCAGATGACCATGACATCGCAGGATATGCCCTCGCCAGCCGCGGCCGGCTGCCACATGCCGGGCGAGTTCGAATGCCATGACGGCTGCTGGCTGATCTGGCCCGAGCGGCCCGACAACTGGCGGCTGGGTGCCAAGCCGGCGCAGGCGGCGTTCACGGCGGTGGCGACCGCGATCGCGGCCGTGGAGCCGGTGACGGTCGCGGCCTCGGCCGGGCAATGGGCCAATGCCCGCGCGCGGCTGCCCGGCCACATCCGGGTGGTGGAGATGACCACGAATGATGCCTGGGTGCGCGACACCGGCCCCAGTTTCGTGATCGACGACCGGGGCGGCCGGATAGCGGTCGACTGGCGGTTCAATGCCTGGGGCGGTCTGGTCGACGGGCTGTACTTTCCGTGGGATCGCGATGATCAGGTGGCGGCCAAGATTGCCGGCATCGAGGCATCCGCTGTCTGGCGGGCACCGATCGTGATGGAAGGCGGCGCCGTTCATGTCGATGGTGAGGGCACCGCTTTCGTGACCGCCGAATGCCTGCTGTCTCCCGGCCGCAATGCCGCGCTCGGCCGGGATGCGACCGAGACGGCGCTGAAGGCGGCGCTGGGGGTGGATCTGGTGATCTGGCTGCCGCGCGGGGTGCATCTGGACGAAACCACCGGCCATGTCGACAATCTGCTGCATGTGCCGGCACCCGGCATGGTCTGCCTGACCTGGACTGACGACATGGCCGACCCGCAGCGGTCGATTTCGGAAGAGGCCGAGGCGGTGCTGGCCGAGGCGCGCGATGCCCGCGGCCGCCGCCTGGCCATCCACCGTATCCATCAGCCCGGCCCGCTCACCATCACCGCCGACGAGGCGGCGGGCGTCGACATCGTGGCCGGCAGCCAGCCGCGCCGCGCGGGCGACCGCATGGCCGGATCCTACTGTAATTTCTATATGGCCAATGGCAGGGCCAATGGCGCCGGGGGGCGGCGGATCGTGATGCCGCTGCTCGACCATGCCCGCGATCAGGCGGCGGCCGATGCGATCGCTGCCGCCTGTCCGGGATGGGAGGTGGTGGGTGTGCCGGGGCGCGAGATCCTGCTGGGCGGCGGCAATATCCATTGCATCACCCAGCAGGTGCCGGCGCGACGCCGGCCCGGTGCGGCCTGAGCAACCGTGATCGGGCCGTTGCCGCCGGTCAGAACCGGCCGCGCTGATAGTCGTCGATCGCCCGCATGATCTCGGCCTGGGTGTTCATCACGAACGGGCCATATCGGGCCACCGGCTCGCCGATCGGCCGGCCGGCGACCAGGATGGCGCGGGCAGTGGCCGTCTCGTCATTGCGCAGCCTGACATCGCCATCGCCCGACAGCACGCCCAGCCGCCGGGTGGCGAGCGGGCTGGCCTCGGCTCCGACGCCCAGACTGAGTGCGCCTTCATAGACATAGATGAAGGCGGCATGGCCGGCAGGCACCGGCAGGTCGACGCTGCCGCCGGCGGTGACGGCCACATCCAGATACAAGGGATCGCTTGCAACCCCGGCCACCGGGCCGCTGGTGCCGAAGACCGTGCCGGCAATGACCTTCACCCGGCCGGCGCCGCCCGGCAGCGGCACATCCGGAATGCTGTCGGGGCCGAATTCGCGATAGGCCGGCGCCTTCATCTTCTCCGACGCGGGCAGGTTCACCCACAACTGAAAGCCGCGCATCAGACCCTCGGTCTGTTCGGGCATTTCCTCATGAACGATGCCGCGGCCGGCCGACATCCACTGCACGCTGCCCGGCACCAGAACCCCCGCATGGCCGGCATTGTCGGCATGGCGCATGCGGCCGGCCAGCATATAGGTCACGGTTTCGAAGCCGCGATGGGGATGTGCCGGAAAGCCGCCGATATAGGCGCCCGGGTCGTCGGAGCCGAATTCGTCGAGCATCAGGAACGGATCGAGCATGTCGAGCGCCGGCTGGCCGATCACCCGCGTCAGCTTGACACCGTCGCCATCCGATGCCGGACGGCCGACGATGACCTTGGTCACCCGGCGACCGCCGGCAGTGGCGGGGGTCGTATTGGTCATGGTCGCGGTCATGGGGAGACGCCTTTCCTCTGGTCCGAAGGTCGCGGTGCCGGTGCGGCGTGTCCGGCCGGGCAGGTCTTCGGTCGGGTGCCGTGTTCAGCCCTGAAGATAGGCACTGCGCCACTGTTTCCGTAGACGTGGCCGGCGCAACGATCTTTGCACCGCCAGGAAACAATGGCCGGGCAGCATCAGGCGGGTTCCGCGACGGATGGGGCCGGCTGGCCGCCGCCATGGCGGCTGGCCAGCGGGACCAGCACGATCTGGGCATCGGGCAGGGCTGCGGCCAGCGCCGCGCGCATCCGGTTCATGATCTCGGCGACAGCCGCGAAGCTGCGATCGCCTTCAAAGGTCAGGGTGATCTCGATCTCGGCGCCGTTGCCCAGCCGGCGGCTGCGCACCCGCACCAGATCGTCATAATCGTCAAAGAACTGCGCCAGAACCTTGTTGATCTCCATCTGCAACGGTTCGGCCAGCGACCGGTCGAGCAGATCGGGCATGGCCTCCTTCAGCATGCCGAAGGTGGTGGCCAGCATGATGATCGCAACTGCTGTGGAGCCGACCATATCGGCCCAGTAGGACAGCATCATGTCGCCGCCCAGTTGATCGATGGCGACGCAACCCACCACCACCACCGATCCGATGGTCTTGGCCCAGCGCGCCCGGTATTGCGACCGCACGATGATCGAGGCGCCGTCGCGGGCCGCCCGGCGCAACGACAGTAGCTGACCGGTATTCAGGAACAGATTGAAGGTCACGAAGAAGGTGGCCAGATAGGCGGCGGTGCCGGTCTCCGACGGGGCGGGCACCTTGGTTGCCAGTTTGTAGAGGATGAAACAGGCGGCGATGACCAGCATCATCGCGATCAGGATCGAGACCGCCTGTTCCAGCTTGGCGGTGCCGTATTCGAAATTGCCGGTGCGGCGGCGGTTGATGTTGCGCAGCGTGGCATAGGACACCAGCCCGACACAGATCAGCAATGTGCCGCGCACGCCGTCGGCGATCATGGTCAGCGAACCCGACCATATGGCCACCGCCATGAACGGCCCGCACAAGGCCAGATCGGCCAGCACTGCGATGGCGACCGCGCGTTCACGAGATCTCTCAGCCGGCGACAATGTGGTCATTCGGAACTCCGGGCCAACGGGCATGTGACGTCATGAGGGCAGTGTTGCGCAACCGCGCGCAGCTTTCCAGTCCGCAGCCCCGAATGGACCAATGATCATTCATCAGCCGGTGAAAAATCGCCTCGGGCGTGGGGTGCGTGCATGGCCGCCGCTGCCGGGGCGGGATCAGTCCGGGCCGGCTGGTCCGCGCCGGGGGGCGATCGCCATGGCGGTCGCGAACAGCAGGCCGATCACCGCCCAGACATGCGCTTCACCATTCTCGGCGCCCTCGGCCACGGCGACCGCGACCGCGCCACCACCGATCATCAAGGCGAGCAGGGCTTCTTCGACCGGCAGCGTCAGGCGCGGTGTGCGGGCTCGGCCGGCGACGGGCATCAGGGCGTCCACGGCCCAGCCCAGCGCCGGTATCAGGAATGTGGCGATCGGGAAGTCGCGATAGCGCGGATCCAGCGCCAGCCCGATCATCGCGATGGCGACGGATACCGCTGCCAGCCCGCGCAGCAGGCCATGGCGCAAGGCGCGTGCCTCGTCGTCGGTGCCAAGCCAACGGGCCTTATGGGGCATGCGCAGGGCGCTCAGCACCGTATGCACCGGGGCGGGCTGGATGCGCATCTCGGCACGCCCGGCCCAGCGCCGGGCCAGCACCACGGCGGTCACCGTCGACAGCAGCCACAGGCCGATGCCGACGGTCCATTCCACCGGGCCGCGATTGACCAGCGACAGGTGGTCGATCGACAGCAGCAATGTCGCCCCGGCGAGTTGTGCGGCGCTGACCGCCGCGGTCCAGCCCAGGATCTCGCGCCCGACATGTTCCTCGATCGAGCGGTCAGGACGGCGGCGCCCTGCCAGCAGCATCAGCATGGCGGCCGCGAAAATGCCGCCAGCCGCCAGCCAGTACCAGTGCGGCATCTCCACCACCGGCCCGGTCAGGGGGAATTTCTGGTTGCGGAATTCATCCACCAGCCCCCAATGGCCGCCGACCGTGCCTTCCTGCACCCGCTTCCAGGGCTGATCGAAGGCTTCGATCAGGTTGTAATCGACCCCCATGCTGCGGGCGAGTGGGATGAACTCACGAATGAACTTGGCCTGATTGACCAGACCGGGTGAGGCGGGGCCGCGGGTGCGGCCCTCGCTGGGCCAGCCGGTCTCGCCGATCATGATCGGCTTGCCGGGGAAGGCTTCCTTCACCTCGGCGATGATCCGGCGCAGATGAGCCATCGAGTGGTCCACCGACACCGGCTCGTCCTCCCAATAGGGCAGGATATGGACGGTGACGAAATCGACCTCGTCGGCCAGGTCCCGGTTCTGCAGCCAGAATTCCCAGACATCGGCATAGGTGACGGGCTTGTCGGTGCGTGCCTTCACGCCGCGGATCAGCTCTCGCAGGCGCTCCGGCGACTGTTCGCGCCGCAGCAGCACCTCATTGCCCACGATCACCGCCCGGATCGCATCCGGGTTGCGGGCCACAACATCCAGTGCCGCATCGATCTCAAGCCGATTGTTCTCAGGGTCGGCACCGATCCAGATGCCCTGAAGCACCTTCATGCCCAACTGGGCCGCCTGGACCGACACCTCTTCCAGCCCCTGGCGCGCCGAATACAGCCGCACGCAGTCGGTGACCGATTTGAGGATCGCCATATCCTCGGCGATCTGGGCGGGCGGGGCGACGAAATCGACATTGTGGGGCGTCTGACGGCCGCGGAACGGGGCATAGGACGTGCAGGCCACATGGGCATTCGGCACATCGGGCAGGGCCACCGGCGCATTCGTCCAGGACCACAGGCCCCAGGCGATCGCGGCAGTGACAAGAAAGGCGACCAGTCCGATCAGGCGCGACGACATCGCTCAAGGGCTCTCCCTGGCCAAGCTCGGCCCGTCCGGACGGGCGGAGCCGGGCCGGGGGCGGGCACCGGACGCAGACGACCCCCTCGTCCGCCGCACTCCGGCCGATCATCGTTAGCGGAAACCGCGTGTCTTGTCAGCCGTCCGTGTGCATTGCCACATCGGCGAGGGCGGCGGCGAGACGCTGCCATTCGTCCGCGTCGCCCGTGCCGATAGCGTCGGCGGTATGATGGGCGGGGATGCCGAAGCGCAGCCAGCCGGCCTGTTCAGGGATGGTGACGGCTGCCGGCCAGTCGCGGATCAGGATACCATGCCGCGCCGCGAGATGCGCCAGAATGGCGGCCGCCCGGGCGCGGCTGCCGGCATCGACGGTGCGGAACAGGTCGGTGCCGCCCACGGCCTCAAGCCCGGCCCCCGCCAGCAGCCGGTCGAGGCGGCGGGCATCTTCAGCCAGCCGGTCTCGGGTTCGAGCGGCCCAGCCGGCATCGCCATAGGTCTGCGCCGCCACGGCCAGGGCCGGACCCGACACCGCCCATGGCCCCAGATGATCGGCCATGGCCGCGGCAACGGGCGGATCGGCGATCGCAACCCCCAGCCGTAACCCCGCCAGACCAAAGAATTTTCCGAACGACCTCAGCACGATCAGCGCCGGTCCGGCCGATGCGGCGACCGATGCCGCGGGGGTGGTCTCGCCAAAGGCCTCGTCGACCACCAGCCGGCCGCCGCGCCGCGCCATCACCTGAGCAAGATCCATCAACATGTCGGGTGCGTGCAGCCGGCCGTCGGGATTGTTCGGGTTCACGACCAGCGCGGTATCGATGCCGGGGGCCGTGAGGTCTGCAGGGTCGGTGACCACGCAGACCGCGTGTCCGGCGCGCCGCCAGGCGGGGCCATGTTCGTTATAGGTCGGCCCCAGCACCGCGACCCGCCCGCGCGGCACGGCGAAGGGCAGGGCCTGGATCAGCGCCTGCGAGCCGGGCCCCAGGCACAGTTGATCATCCGACGCGGCGCCATAGAAGCGCCGGGCGGCGGCGATGCAGGGCCGGATCAGGTCGTCATCGGGAAGCCGGGTCCAGGCATCCGAAATATTGTTAGCAATATCAATTGGATATGGATTCCGATTGATGCCGGTGCTGAGGTCGATCCAGGGCCGTGGTGCATGCGGATAGCGGACCATCATCCGCGTCAGACCGCCGCCATGATCCCGCTCCGCCGGTCCCGTCCCGGTCATGGCCGCACCGGCCGGGCGGCGGCGGCGAACAGCGCCTCGATGTCCAGGTTGGCTTCCAGATGGTCGGCCAGGGCATCCAGCGCCTGATCCACCGAGCGCTGATAGTCGACCGGCGCCGGGCGCCGGCCGGTCAGTGCCTCGATCAATGCCGCGCGATAGCCATCGGCGCCGAACAGCCCGTGCAGATAGCAGCCGGTCACCCGCCCGTCATGGCCCACCGCACCATCGGCGCGCTCCGCCACGCCCGGTTGCCCGGCCAGCATCAGCATCGGCCGCGCGCAATCGGGGCCGGTGGTGACGCCGATATGCATCTCATAGCCATGGACGGCGGCCCCCGTGATCCTGTCGGTGCCTGTCGCCTCAATCAGCGACTTATCGCCACCCAGCCGGGTGTGGATGTCGAGCAGGCCCAGCCCCGCGACATGGCCGGGCTCGCCCTCGATGCCCTCAGGGTCGGATATGCTGCGCCCCAGCATCTGATAGCCACCGCAGATGCCGATCACCCGTCCGCCGCGCCGGACATGGGCGGCCAGATCGATATCCCAGCCCTGGGCGCGGAAGAAGGCCAGATCGCCGATGGTCGCCTTGCTGCCCGGCAGGATGATCAGATCGGCGACCGGCAGCGGCTGGCCGGGCGGCACCATGGTCAGGGCCACCTGTGGCTCCAGCTTCAGCGGGTCCAGATCGTCGAAATTGGCGATGCGCGACAGCATCGGCACGGCGATCTTCAGGCCCCCGGGGCCGGGGCCGCCTGGCATGTCCAGGGCGACCGCATCCTCGGCCGGCAGCCGCGCCGCCGCCGGCAGCCAGGGGACGACACCGAAAGCCGTCCAGCCGGTGCGGCGCCGGATCTCGTCGAGCCCGCCATCGAACAGGCGAACATCGCCCCGGAACCGGTTGATGATAAAGCCTTTGATCAGCGCGCGCTCATCGGGTGGCAACAGCATGTGGCTGCCGACCATCTGGGCGATCACCCCGCCGCGGTCGATATCTCCGGCCAGAACCACGGGCGCCTGCACGGCGGTGGCGAAGCCCATATTGGCGATATCGCCGGCACGGAGATTGACCTCCGACACCGATCCCGCACCCTCGATCAATACCAGATCGGCCTGATCGGTCAGGATATGGAAGCTCTCCAGAACCCTGGGCATCAGGCGGTCGCGCCAGCCGCGGTATTCGGCGGCGCGCGCCGTGCCGGCCATCCGGCCCTGAACCACGACCTGCGCGCCGATATCGGTCTGCGGTTTCAGCAGCACCGGGTTCATGTGCACGCTCAACGCAGCACCGCAGGCGCGGGCCTGAAGTGCCTGCGCCCGGCCGATTTCCCCGCCATCGGCGGTTACGGCGGCATTGTTGGACATGTTCTGCGGCTTGAACGGCCGCACCGTCAGCCCGCGCCGGCGGGCGATGCGGGCAAGGCCTGCAACCAGCAGCGATTTGCCGACATCGGAACCAGTGCCCATCACCATCAGGCAGCGCGCGGTGGCCATGATTGTAGCCCTCCTGACCGGCGGTCTCAGAATGTGGCCCGCAGGCCCAGATAGACGCTGCGACCAGGGGTGGCATAGCCATCCACTTCCTGATAGTCGACGTCGAAGACATTGTCGAGCCGCGCGAAGGCGGTCAGGCTGTCGGTCAACCGCTGGTCGCCATTTAGCCCCAGCACCGTATAGCGACGGATCCTGGTGGGCCGGCTGGCGGAATTCTGCTGTGCGCCGACATGGGTCACCTCGGCGCCGATCCGGCTGCCATCCCATGGATAGAGATCGGCGGCGGCGAACAGGCTGTGGCGCGGCCGGCGCGGCAGCTGCCCGCCGGTATCGAGGTCGGTCGTCTCCAGATAGGTATAAGCGGCCTGAAGCGACAACAGGTCTGCCGGCGTGGCCCTGGCCGACAGCTCGACGCCTTCGGTGCGGGCGCGGGCGGTGTTGCGATAGCGGCTGGCGGCGCTGTCGAAGCTCAGCATGTTGCGGATATCGTTGCGGAACCAGGTGGCGCCCAGGGTCAGGCGTTCTTCCAGGAAACTTTGTTCGATACCAAGGTCATAGCCGCGGCTCTTCTCGACATCAAGCGACGCGTCGCCATAGGTCGGGTGATAAAGCTGGTATAGCGACGGTGCCTTGGTGCCGGTGCCCAGGCTGCCGCGCAGGGTGGTGCCGGTGCCTGGAATCACCCAGGCGCCGGTGAACCGCCAGGTGGTGCTGGCGCCGAAGGCGTCGTGATCGTCGCGCCTGAGGCCGGCGGTCAGATACACCTGATCCCATAAGCCGGCCTGATACTGGCCGAAGATCGCGGTGGTCGTGGCATCGGCCTTCAGCGTGGTGGTGACCGGATCGCCCAATGCGCGGGCATCGCGGATGGTGGCGCGTTCGGTCTCGGTGCCAAGGCCGAGTGTCAGGATGTCGTCGTGATCGTCGACCATGATATCGGTCTGGGTCTCGATACCCTGGCGCACGCCATCGAATTCGGTGCGGGCCTGAAAACGCGACAGGGGGTTGTTCGACTCCCGATCGAGCCGCGCGCCCGACAGCGTCGTCCGGTTCTCCACCCGGCCATCGGCCAGGGTGGCGATCGCGGTCAGCCGCCCGCTATAGCTCAGGGCATCATTGGTACCCGGCGCTTCGGGGTTGCTCGACGGGTCGAAATCGGCGCTGGTCCGCGCTGCCGTGCCCGTGGCTTCCAGCGCCAGCACGTCGCTGAGCGTCACGCCCCCGGACAGGCCGATCTGGGTGCCGGTGAACCCGTCATCCTCTCGGCCGCCTTCCAGCCGCGAAAAGCCCTCGGTCCGGAAATCGACCGCGGATATCGCCGCGTCCCAGCCGGCACCGGCCGCGCGCAGGGCGGTGCTGACCCGCTGGCTGCGATAGGCGCCGGCCTCGACCGAGGCATCGCCCTCCACCCCATGCCCGCCATCCCTCAGGCCGCGACGGGTGATGATATTGACCACGCCACCAATGGCATCCGCGCCATAAAGGGCGCTTTGCGGACCGCGCAGCACCTCGATACGGTCGACATCGTCGGCGAGCAGCCGGCCCAGATCGAAGCCGCCACTGGCGCTGGCGGGATCGTTCACCTCGACGCCGTCGATCAGGATCTTGGTCTGGCTGTCATCGGTGCCGCGCAGCCTGAGATTGGTGGCGGAGCCGGGGCCGCCGGTGCGGCTGAAGCTCACCCCCGGCGCCCGGCGCAGGGCATCGACCACGAACACCGTGCCCGCCTGCCGCAAGCTGTCGCCCTCGATGACGGTCACGGCGCTGCCGATGCGATCCGGATCCACGGCCGTCCGGGTGGCGCTGACCACAAGCGGCGACAAGGGCTCGTCGGCCCGGGCCGGTGCGATGGCAAGCTGGCCCTGAAGAATGGCAAGCGCGCCGCCGGCGACGAGCCGGGCTGCGGTCGAGGGCCAGACTGCGGTTGAGGGCCGGGCTGCGGTCGAGGGCCGGGCGGTGACATGGATAGGACGATAGCGCCTGGAGGTGTGCATCGAGCGGTCCCGCAATGACGATGGCCAAAGCGCATCGACGCGGCTGGCGGCTCTTTGCAGACAAAAGATGCCGCCGCTCCACCGGTCAGACCCGTCCGGTGGTCGCCTCGATACGCGGGTGGCTGACGGCAGGTCTCCTGGCTCGCGGGTCCATGCGCCGCCCGGCCTTCCCGGCAACCCATGGTCACCAGTGGCATGATCGGGTGGTGCTCTCCGCCTACAGTTGCGGGTACAGCCGCGGCATTGGCGGGGGCTGGCCCCGCCGCACCGCATTCCCTCTTCATCCGCTCACAGACAGAACCTGTGCGCGAAACCGTCGCCGCGCACCATAGACACAGCATCCACCGCCGACAAGGGCCATCCATCGGCCGGTGGAACGCAGCACCGGCAGCGGCCAAAAAAATGGCGTCGCACCATCGGGATGCGACGCCAGGCCTTCAGGGCCCAAGTCTCAGGGAGAGAGCAAGTCTCAGGGAGAGAGAGAGTGGGTATTCCAGGGAAACGCGGGTCGTTCAGGCTGGAGACGGAGTATCAGCCGGCGGGGGCCGGGGCGGTGGTGGTCATCGGCTGGGCGGCACCGGCCTCGGCGTCGCTCTTGACCGCTTCTGCCGATTTGAAGGCCGGCATCTGCTCAAGCTGTTCCGGCGTCATCGAGGCGACAAGAACCTGTTCGCCCGGTTCCGCGGTCAGCTGATCCCAGGGCACCATCACTTCCTTGGTGCCGAAGCCCAGCAGGCCGCCATATCCCAGAACGGCGTGGGTGATCTGGCCATTGGGATCGAAGATCAGACCGCGAAGCGTGGCGACTTCCTCGCCATCCGGCGTGCGGACGACAGCGTCACTCGACAGCAGTGTGTTGGCCGGCTGCGGCTCCGGCGGCGCCTCGGCGGTATCCTCGGCGCCCGCGGGCGGGGTGGTGGCGGCGGGTGCGCCGGCGGCCGGGGCCTGGTTCATCGTGTCGGCTGAACCGCCCGCCGGCGCCTCGGTGGTGGTGCCGGCACCGGGGGTTGTCGCCTGGGCCAGCGCGCTGCCTGCGGCAAGCGGAACGGCACCAAGGCCAAGAATGATCGCGAGAGCCGAGGTGGTGCTGCGCATGGACTTCAGCATGGGGGGTCTCCTGTGTTCAGCGATCCGGCAAGCTCTCTTGCCTTCCCCTAAGACTTAAGATCTTCCATTATGATTGTGAATGGCAAAGGCTGTGGCATAATCATGAGGCATTTTGCCAGTGAATATTGAGGCATGTCTCAAGTTGTGTCGCTATGATGTCCTGGCATGAAAGATAAGCGCAGTTGCGGCCACAGCGATTGCATCGGGCAACAACCTGTGTCGTCCGCATGTCGCAGCGGTGCTTGACGGCGACCGGCACCCGGCGCAGGCTCCGCGTCAGAGGTAACGACGGCGACCGCACAGGTCCAAACATGGCCATGGCCCGTCTGGTTCCCACGTGGTGAGGAGAGCTGCCGCATGCGTATGGACATTCTGGGTCTGGCCGGTGCCGCCGTGATCGCGGTCGGCATCGCCGCCGGCGGCTGGCTGGTGGGCCAGGGCGTGGTCGAGGCGCGGCTGGGCAATCGCACCGTTTCGGTCAAGGGCCTGTCCGAACGCGAGGTCAAGGCCGATCTGGCGGTGTGGTCGCTGCGCTATGTGGCGTCGGGCAATGATCTGACTGAGGTTCTGCGTGAACTGCGCGGCGCAACCGAATCTGTCACCAGCTTTTTTACCGATGCCGGCCTGCCGGCCGAGAACATCGAGATGTTGAGCCTGGACGTCACCGACCAGAATGCGCAGCTCTATCGCTCCGGCCCGGTCGAGGTGCGCTATATCGTGGCGCAGACGGTGGCCGTGCGCACCACCGAGGTCGACAAGGTCGAGGCCGCGTCGCAGAAGGTGGGGGCACTGGTCGAGGCGGGGGTGGTGTTGTCGAACGAGATGGGCGCCTTTGGCAGCGGCCCGTCTTTCGTCTTCACCAAACTGAACGACCTGAAACCCGAGATGATCGCCGAGGCCACCGCCAATGCGCGTGACGGCGCCGCCCAGTTCGCCACCGACAGCGGCAGCCGGGTGGGCGCGATCCGCAATGCCTCGCAGGGGCTGTTCCAGATCCTGCCGGCGACCGATATTCCGAACATGCCGGAAAGCCGCCAGATCACCAAGACGGTGCGGGTGGTGAGCACCATCGATTTCTTCCTGGAAGACTGACCATACAGTGACGGCGCCTGATACCGATGCGCCCCTGCCGGCGCGGATCGCCCATGCGATCGCGGCATTGCCGGTGGCCGGGCTCGCGCCCGCCATCCGGTCGGAACTCGCGGCCGGACGTGACCTCGTCATCGAGGCCCCGCCCGGCGCCGGCAAGACCACGGCCGTGCCGCTGATGCTGCTGGATGCCCCTTGGGCTGCCGGCGGCCGCATTCTGATGCTGGAACCCCGGCGTCTGGCCGCGCGGGCCTCGGCCGCCCGCATGGCCGCGATGCTGGGCGAGCCGTTGGGCCAGACCGTGGGCTATCGGGTGCGTCTGGATGCCCGGGTGAGCGCCGCCACCCGGATCGAGGTGGTGACCGAGGGCATCTTCACCCGCCGCATCCAGGGCGATCCCGAACTCGACGGTGTGGCCGCGGTGATCTTCGACGAGATCCATGAACGCAGCCTGGACGGCGATCTGGGGCTTGCGCTCGCGATCGAGGTCAAACAGGCACTGCGGCCGGATCTGCGGATCATCGCCATGTCGGCGACGCTCGACGCCGGCCGGGTCGCGTCCCTGATCGGGGACGCGACCCGGCTGCGCGCCGATGGCCGGATGTTTCCGGTGGTGGTGGTGAACGACGACCGCCGGCCCGAACCGCGCGAGCTTGCCCCTGCCATGGCCGGTGCGGTCCGCCGCATGCTGGCGGCCGAGACCGGCGACATCCTGGCGTTTCTGCCCGGCACGGGGGAGATCGCGCGCACGGCCGATCTGCTGGCCGGGGCGGGTGGCCCCGGCGTCGATATCATGCCGCTTGCCGGCGAGTTGACCGCCGAGGCTCAGGATCTGGCGATCCGCCCGTCGGTGCCCGGCCGGCGCAAGGTGGTGCTGGCGACCGCGATCGCCGAAACCAGCCTGACCATCGACGGCGTGCGGGTGGTGATCGATGGTGGCTACACCCGGCGGCCGCGCTTCGACCCGGCAAGCGGCATGAGCCGGCTTGAGACGCTGCGGGTGTCGCGCGCTGAGGCCGAACAGCGCCGCGGCCGCGCCGGGCGTGTCGCCGAGGGGGTCTGTCTCAGGCTGTGGCCCGAGGCGGAGACCCGGGCACTGCCAGCCTTCGCCGCGCCGCAGATCACGGTCGACGATCCGGCGCCGCTGGCACTGGAGCTGGCGGTCTGGGGCGTGGATCAGACCACAGCCCTGGCCTTCGCCGATCATCCGCCCGCGGCCGCCTGGGCGCAGGCCCGCGACCTGCTGCGACGGCTGGGTGCCCTCGACGCAGAAGGCCGGGTGACCGCCCATGGCCGCGCGATGGCCGGGCTTGGGATGCATCCACGCCTCGCCCATCTGGCGATCGAGGGCGCGCGGCGCGGCGCGGCGCGGGAGGCGGCGGTGCTGGCCCAGATCCTGTCGGAACGCGACCTGTTCAGAAACGCGCGGACCGATATCGACCTCGCCCGGCGGATGATCCTGGTGGCGGAAGGCCGCGACCCCTTGCGCGGTGGCGATGGTGCCGTCATCGACCGTGGCACGCTGACCCGTGTGCGCGAGGGCGCGCGATCGCTGGAAAGGCGCCTGCCGGCGGCCCGGCGCGACGGTCGCGACCCGCGCCCCTCTCTCGGCCAACTGGTGGCGCTGGCCTATCCTGAGCGGCTGGCTCAGGCGCGCGGCCGGGACGCGGTGTTCCGGCTGATGGGTGGTGGCGGCGTGGCGCTCGATCCGCTCGACCCGCTGGCGGCGGAGCCCTGGCTTGCGGTGGCCACCACCGGCGGCAGCGGCCATGGTGGCGATGCGCGCGCCTTCCTGGCGGCCCGGATCACGCTCGACGAGATCGAGACCAGTTTCGGCGCTGATGTCCGCACGGTCGACCGGGTGGAATTCGATCTGAAATCGGGTGGTCTGGTGGCGCTGCGCGAACGCCGGCTGGGTCAGTTGCTGATCGGGACAAAGCCACTGTCGAAGCTGGCGCCCGAAGATCATGGTCATGCGGTTGCCGAAGGCGTGCGGTCGCTCGGCCTCGACCGGCTGGACTGGCGCGACGCGGCCTTGTCGCTTCGCCACCGCATCGCCTTCCTGGCCCGTATCGACGGCCCCGATGCGGGCTGGCCGGATGTGTCGGATGCCGGGCTGACGGCGACACTGGAAGACTGGCTCGGCCCCGATCTGGGGCGGGTCCGCCGGCTCGACGATCTGGCCCGGATCGATGTCAGGGCAGCACTGCTGCGTCTGCTGGACTGGCGCCAGCGCAGCCGGCTGGATCAGGCGGCACCGGAACGGGTGACAGTGCCGTCCGGCCGGTCGCATGCGGTCGATTATGCCACCGATCCGCCGGTGCTGGCGGTGAAGCTGCAGGAAATGTTCGGTGCCGCCGAAGGCCCGCGGGTGGCCGATGGCCGGGTGGCGCTGCTGGTCCATCTGCTGTCGCCAGCTGGTCGGCCGGTGCAGGTGACGGCCGACCTTGCCGGATTCTGGACCGGCAGCTATGCCCAGGTGCGGGGCGAGCTGCGCGGCCGCTATCCCAAACATCCCTGGCCGGACGACCCGACCGGCGCGGTCGCCACCCACCGGGCCAAGCCGCGTGGCAGTTGAGGCAACCGGCCGACCGCGGGGATGAGGCGTCAGCTCTTGGCCGGCCGCGGCACCACCGGCCTGCCGGCGGCCTTCCAGGCCGTGAATCCGCCCTCCATATGCGCCACGGGTTCAAGCCCCATATCCTGCAGGGCCGCCGTCGCCAGTGCGGATCGCCACGCCCCGCCGCAATACAGCACGAAGCTTTTGCCCGAGGCGAAGACCGGCTTGTGATAGGGGCTTTCTGGATCGACCCAGAATTCCAGCATGCCGCGCGGCGCGTGATAGGCGCCGGGGATCATGCCCTCGCGGTCCAGCTCGCGCACGTCGCGGATGTCGACGAACAGGGTTTCGGGATCGTCGAGCAGGGTTTCGGCTTCGTCCATCGGGATGGTGCGAATGCGGGCGCTGGCCTCCATCACCAGGTCTTTCACGGTTCTCTTCAGGGGCATGGGGTGGTCCTTGCATGGGCGTTATGTACTGGTCGCCTGTGAGCTTAGGGCTTTCCGTCATGGTTGGCATTCGACAGACTGAGGTCCAGTGTCGAAGAAACGACAGCCCGGATGCCCCAGTGATGACGCAGCTTCCCCCGTTCCGGTCGATAGAAGCCTTCGTGGTCGCGGCACGGCGGCGCAGCCTGACGGCGGCGGCCGACGAGCTGGGCCTATCGCTGCCGGCGCTCAGCCGGCGGATCGGCGTGCTGGAGGCGCATATCGGCAGCCCCTTGCTGGTGCGGTTGCCGCGTGGTGTCGAGCCGACGGCGCTGGGCGCCGCCTATGCGGCGGATCTGGCGCCGGCGGTGACGGCATTGCACCGCGCGAGCGACACGGCCCGCGCCGCCGCCCGTGGCCACCCCGACCGGCAGACGGTGCGCATCAGCCTGATCCCGACGCTGGCGGTGACCTGGCTGCTGCCGCGGATGGCGGCGTTCCATGCCGCCAACCCTGCGATTGCGATCGACCTGGACGGATCGGCCGCCTGTGTCGACCTCGCCGCCGGTGATGCCGATCTGGCGATCCGGCTGGGGCAGGGCCGATGGCGGGGCACCGACGCTCGGCCCCTGATGGCGCTGGATCTGCAACCGGTCTGCAGCCCGGCATGGCTTGCGGATCATCCGGCCGGATTGAACGAGCCGCGCGATCTGTTCCGCACGGTGCTGCTGGGCCCGGGCCACCGGCCGGAATTCTGGCCGGAATGGGCGCGGGCCCAGGGGCTCGACACCGACGCATTGCCGCCGGTCCGGACCTTCGACAGCCTGCAGATGCTGTATGAGGCGGCGGCCCAGGGGCTGGGGGTGGCGATCGGCATCGACCGGCTGGTGCAGCCCTGGATCACCGCCGGCCGGCTGGTCCGGCCGATCGCGGGCACGGTTGTGTCCTCGCGTGCGTTTCATCTGGTGATGCCCGCAGGTGCCGCGGCCCGCGCCCCGGTCGGCGTGGTCAGCGACTGGCTGCAGGCGGAAGCGCGGCGTGGCGACCGTGCCGCCCGCCTTGCGGTTTCCTGAAGGCTGCGGCCGCAGAACCGAATTGTCGCGGGCGCTTTCCGCGCCGACAGTCGGTCGATCGACCACCAGCGAGGCCGCCCCGACCATGGATGCCACGACACTCTGCTATCTCGATGCCACCGCACAGGCAGCCCTGATCCGAACCCGGGCGCTGTCGCCGGTCGAGGTGATCGACGCCCATCTCGACCGCATCGCCCGGATCGATCCGATGCTGAACGCGGCCGTCACGGTGATGGCCGACAGCGCCCGTGCGGCCGCGCGGGTGGCCGAGGCGGCGGTCATGGCTGGTGCGGCCACGGGCGCGCTGTTCGGCGTGCCGTTCTCGGTCAAGGACTGCCTCGACACCGCCGGCATTCCCACGCGGCGCGGTTCGCGCCTGTTTGCCGATCATCTGCCGGTGCAGGATGCGACCGCCGTGGCACGGCTTCGCGCGGCGGGCGGCATTCCGCTGATCAAGACCAACCTGCCGGAATTCTCATACGGGATCGAATCCGACAACCCGCTTTCGGGCCGCAGCAACAATCCGTGGGATCTGGCGCGCACGCCCGGTGGATCGAGCGGCGGTGAGGCGGCGGCGATCGCCGCCGGCCTGTCGCCGCTGGGTCTTGGCAGCGATGTCGCAATCTCCGTGCGCGGCCCGGCTGCGATGTGCGGCATCGCGGCGCTGAAGGCCACCCACGGCCGCATTCCGTTCACCGGCCATTGGCCCGACATGCTGCGCCGGTGGTGGCATGTCGGTCCGATGGCGCGCAGCGTGCGCGATCTGGCGCTGGCGCTGGATCTGCTGGCCGGCCCGGATGGCCGGGACGGTCACGCGGTCGTGCCGGCCGGTGTGGGCGCGGATGTGGCCGACGGCTTGCCGCTGCGGGTCGGATGGATGGCGGCCGAAGGGTTCGGGCCAGTCGATCCTGAGGTGGTGGCGACGATCGCCGCGGCGGCGGATGCGCTGGCGGCGGCGGGCTGCGTGGTCGAGCCGGTCGTGATACCGGCCCTGGAAACCGACTGGACCGCGGTCAGCGCCATCCTGCACGCGCCGGAGGTCGAGCCCGGATTTCGTGCGGCGGTGGGCGGGCGCCTGGATGCCGTGCACCCGCTGATCCGCCACGTGGTGACCCGCGAGCCGGTTGCGCTGGCCGATCACGCGGCGGCGGTGCGGGCGGCGGAGGCGCTGAGAGATGCCTTCGCGGATGTCTTCGCCCGCCATGACCTGTTGCTGTGCCCGGTGCTGCCAATCCCGGCGCCTTTGCATGGCCAGGCCCATCATCTGGTGGATGGCGAGCGGGTATCGGCACGCCATGTGATGCGCGCAACGGTTCCCTTCAACCTGACCGGGCTGCCGGCGCTGTCACTGCCCTTCGGGATGACGGCAACCGGCCTGCCGATCGGCGTGCAGATCGTCGGCCGCTGGTTCGCCGAACGCACGGTGCTTGATGCCGGGGCGCGGCTGGAAGCCTTGAGCCCGGTGCGCGACCGCCGCCCGCCGCTTTGACGGCGCAGCGCCGTGAAATGGTGGGTTGCCCGCCGCCGCCGCTGGACGTCCTGCCGCTCAGGGTGTAGGAATGCAAGTCATTCGCACTTGCGAAGATGATCTCAGGGCGCAGATGACCTCAGGGCGGAGGAGACGACATGGCGATGAAGATGGGTAGGATCGGGTGCTTGGTTCTGGGTGGTGCGCTGCTGGCTTCGGCGTCGGCGCTGGCCGCCACCGACGACCAGAAGCGTGCGGTGGTCACCAATTACGCCAACATCGCCCAGGCCGCCTATGGCGACAGCCTGACGGCCGCGAAGACCCTGCAGGCCGCCGTTGAGGCGCTGATCGCCAGCCCCGGGCCCGAGACCATGGCAGCAGCCCGTGCCGCCTGGATCGCCGCCAATGTCCCCTATAAGCAGACCGAGGCCTTCCGGTTCGGCAATGCCATCGTCGACGACTGGGAGGGCCGAGTGAATGCCTGGCCGCTCGACGAAGGCCTGATCGACTATGTCGACAGCTCGTATGTCGGCGCCGAGGGCAATGCGGCGGCGGCA
This sequence comes from Tistrella bauzanensis, assembly GCF_014636235.1. Classification (NCBI taxonomy): domain Bacteria; kingdom Pseudomonadati; phylum Pseudomonadota; class Alphaproteobacteria; order Geminicoccales; family Geminicoccaceae; genus Tistrella; species Tistrella bauzanensis. The sequence continues at coordinate 14,219 of NZ_BMDZ01000029.1, read as the reverse complement.
TTGAACGTCATCGCCAACACGAGCCTGACCGTGGCGGGCAAGACCGTCGATGCCACCACCATCACGCCCGCGCTGATCGAGTCGCTGCAAGAGGCCGAAGGCGTCGAGGCCAATGTCGCGACCGGCTATCACGCGATCGAGTTTCTGCTCTGGGGCCAGGATCTGAACGGCACGGGGGCCGGCGCCGGCAACCGGCCCTGGACCGATTACGACACCGCCAACTGCACCGGCGACAATTGCGACCGCCGGGCCGCCTATCTGAAGGCCGCGACCGATCTGCTGGTCGATGATCTGGCCTGGATGGCGGCACAGTGGCAGGATGGCGGCGAGGCGCGCAAGGCGCTGACCGACACCACGCCCGATGCCGGGCTGAGCGTGATGCTGACCGGCCTTGGCAGCCTGTCCTATGGCGAACTGGCCGGCGAGCGCATCAAGCTGGGCCTGCTGCTCAACGACCCGGAAGAGGAGCATGACTGCTTCTCGGACAACACCCACAATTCGCATTATTACGATGCCGTGGGCATGTGGAACGTCTATAGCGGCCGCTATGTCCGCATCGACGGCTCGGCGGTCGAAGGGCCGTCGCTGTCCGGCCTGGTCGCCGAGGCCGATCCCAAGGTGGATGCCGACGTCAAGGCACGGATGGCGGTGACGCTGGCCTCGCTTGGCGCGATCAAGGCGACGGCGGAAGCGGGCACCCATTACGACCAGCTACTGGCACCGGGCAACGAGGCCGGGGCCGCGCTGATCAACACCGCCATCGACGGTCTGGTGCAGCAGACCCGCGCCATCGAGCGTGCGGTGACCGCGCTGAAGCTGGAGCCGGTGGCGATCGAAGGCTCCGACAGCCTCGACGATCCGAACGCCGTGTTCAAATAAGCCCACGCGCGCGGCGGACCTTTGAAAAGCCGGCAATCATAAAGCCGGCGGCATGCAAGCCGCCGGCGCGTCTTCAACGGTCGGTCTGGATATCACGGGCCCTGGCGTCAGCCGGGGACGTGGCGTCCGGCCGACCGTCATGCATTTGGAGCACCAGGCGTGACGATCGCGACGACCAGGGGCAGATGGATCAGGTCTGCCGGCTATGCGGCGGGAATGATGGCGGTGCTGGGGGTGCCGCAGGCCGCGTCATCGCCACCGCCGCCGATGACAACGGTCGATATCCCCGCCGAGGTTGCAGAACAGCCTGATCCGCATCTGTCGGCGGTGCCGCGCACCAAGGCCGAGCGGGCGCGGATCGCCGCCGTCATCCGGCCCACCACCGATTTCACCCGGGCTGAGGAATACGAGGTCCGGCCGGGTGGTGCCGCGACCACGATGAAGCAGGTCAATCGCGACATCTTCTCGCAATCCTCGGCCAATATGCCGTTCGAGAGCGAGTTGGATTTCAAGGTCGGCAACGGTCTGTTCCGCAAGATCTGGGTGTCGTCGCCATCATCGACCAGGGCATCCGACGGGCTGGGGCCACTGTTCAATGCCCGATCCTGCCAGAGCTGCCATATCAAGGACGGCCGCGGCCATCCGCCGGCCGGAGAGGATGACGATCGCGTCTCGATCTTCCTGCGCCTGTCGGTGCCACCGCGAACCGACGAACTGAAGGCGGCGATCGCCGCCCATCTGCTGACCGTGGTGCCCGAGCCCAGCTATGGCGGTCAGCTTCAGGATCTGGCGGTCCAGGGCGTGCCGGCCGAAGGGCGCATGGAGATCGGCTATCGTGAGATGGCGGTGGCCTTATCGGATGGCGAGATGGCCAGCCTGCGTGTGCCCACATACAGCATCGACGATCCGGGCTATGGGCCGCTCGACCCTGAGGTGATGCTGTCGCCACGGGTGGCGCCGGCGATGATCGGGCTTGGGCTGCTGGAAGCCGTGCCGGCGCGCGATATACTGGCCAATGCCGACCCCAACGATGCCGATGGCGATGGCATTTCCGGCCGGCCCAACTTCGCCTTCAGCCCGGAATTCCAGCGGGTCATGCTGGGTCGTTTCGGCTGGAAGGCGGGCACGCCCACCGTGCGCCAGCAATCCGCCGATGCCTTTGCCGGCGATATGGGGATATCCAATGTCCTGCACCCGGCCGGTTATGGTGAATGCACCGAGGCGCAGATGGCCTGCCGTGATGCCCCGGACGGCGCGGATGCCGATGACAGGGACGGATTCGAGATCGATGGGCCGGGCTTGGATCTGGTGACGTTCTATTCGCGCAATCTGGCGGTGCCGGCGCGGCGGGATGCCGACGACCCGACCGTGCTGCGTGGCAAGCAGGTGTTCAACGACACCGGCTGCATTGCCTGTCACACCCCCAAATTCGTCACCGCGCGCCTGACCGACCGTCCCGAACAGAGTTTTCAGCTGATCTGGCCCTATTCCGATCTGTTGCTGCACGATATGGGCCCCGGGCTTGCCGATGGCCGGCCCGAGGGGGCGGCGAACGGGTCCGAATGGCGCACCGCGCCGCTCTGGGGCATCGGCCTGACCGCGACCGTGGACGAGCCCGCGCATTTCCTGCATGACGGTCGCGCCCGCAGCCTGCTTGAAGCCGTGCTCTGGCATGGCGGAGAGGCTGAAGCCCAGAAGCAGGCCGTGATGACCATGCCCAAGCCCGATCGGGACGCCTTGATCCGTTTTCTGGAGTCGCTGTGATGCGTTGCCTGAACCATCGTCGTCTCGTGCCACTGGCCATTCTGGCCACCCTGACCATCGCCATGACGGCGCCTGCCGGTGCCGCGACATCCGCGCCGGCGGCGGAGCAGACCGCCGCTGCCCAGGCGGTTGACCACAAGGCTTTGGCCGCGCGCGCGCTCGACGGCTATATCCGGCCCGAATTCGACGGTTTCGAGACGGCCGCCGCCCGTCTGGCCGCCGCCGCCGAGGATGATCAGTCGCCGGAGACCTTGCTGCCGCTCTATGATGCCGCCTATGACGCCTGGATGCGCGTCTGGTTCTTCCGCTTCGGGCCCCTGGAGGCCGAAGGCCGACGCTTCCGGCTGGAGTTCTGGCCGGAGCGCAGCGGCATCGCCTATCGGGCGATCAGCGCGCTGGTCCGGGCCCGCAACCCGATCGTCGATGATCCCGATGCGTTCGCCGGCGCGTCCGCCGGCGCGCAGAACCTGGTTGCCATGGAACGGCTGCTGCGCCCGCGCGATACCGCGCCCGCCGCCGGCACGTCTGGCGCCGACTATCGCCACCGGCTGATCCGTGCCGTTGCGCGCAATCTTGCCCGTGAGGCCCACGCGGCGCGGGCCGACTGGGATGCGGAGGGTGGTGCGGCCTTCCTGCTGACGACCGCGGGTGCCGAAGAGAACATGACCTATTTCACCCCGGATGAGGCGACCTTCGCGTTGTTCAATGCCTTTCACGGCGCGCTTCAGGAACTTGAGGAACTGCGGCTGGGCGCGATCGTCGCCGATCAGGCCTCGAAATCGCCCCGGGCCGACCATGAACGGGCAGGGGCATCGCTTGAAAACATCCGCGCCGGCATTGGTGGCCTGATCGACTTCGAACGGGTGGTGTTCGCGCCCGCCGCCATCGACCAGACGGCGCAGGCGGCGATGGCGGCATCGCTTGCCGAGGCGGTGCGCGCGGCTGATGCCGCCATCGCGGCGGGGCCGGCCGATATCGCCGGTATTGCCGCGCTGAAATCGGCCCTCGCCGATGCCCGCGGCCTCGCGGTGTCGCGTCTCGCGCCGGCGCTGGGTGTGCGGGTGGGCTTCAACTCGTTCGACGGCGACTGATGGCGATGGATGGAGAGGGCCCGACAATGAGCGATGGCGACACGACTGTCACCCGGCGGCGTGTGTTGGGGGGGCTCGGCGCGGCTATGGCCGGCATCGCGATGGCCCGTCCGCGAACCCTGTGGGCATCATCTGCCGGCCCGGCACCCGGCGCGCCGGATTTCCTGGTCGCGGCCCGCCACGACAACGGCGACTATGCGTTGATCGGCCTGATGCGGGACGGCGGCATCCGGTTCACGCTGCCGCTGCCGGCCCGTGGTCATGGCGGCGTGGTTCATCCGCTGCGGTCTGAAGCGGTGGCGGTGGCGCGCCGGCCGGGGCGTGAGGCGCTGGTCATCGATTGCGCGACCGGCAGTGAGAGCTTGCGGCTGACACCGCCCAAGGGCCGGGTCTTCTATGGCCATGGCGCGTTCTCGAACGATGGCCGGCTGCTGTTCACGCCCGAGAACGATTACGAGGCGGCAACCGGGCGCATCGGCATCTGGGACGCGGCCGACGGTTACAAGCGGATCGACGAGATTGCCTCGGGCGGTGTCGGGCCGCACGAGATCCGCCTGGAGAGCGGTGGTGTCACCCTGCTGGTCGCCAATGGCGGCAATGCCACTCATCCCGACACCGGACGCGAGGTGCTCAACCCCGGCACCATGCAGCCCAATCTGGTTCGGATCGCGGTCGATGACGGCCGGATCGTCGATGCCGTGCAGAATGAGCCGGCGCTGAGGCTCAACAGCATCCGACATCTGTCGACCCGCCCCGATGGGCTGGCGGCGGCGGTGATGCAGTGGCAGGGCGATGCTCATGAGCGCCCGCCACTGATGATGCTGCACAAGGCCGGCACGGCGCCGCGATTGCTGACCGCCCCGGAGCCCGCGCATGCGGCGATGCGCAATTATGCCGGCAGCACCGCCTTCAACCGCGCAGGCGATCTGGTGGCGATGACCTCGCCGGTCGGCGGCCGCATCCAGGTCTTCGGCGTCGAGACCGGCGGCTTCCGCGCCAGTCTGGTGGCGGCCGATGTCTGCGGCCTGGCGGCCGATCCCGACAGCGACGGCTTCCTGGCCACGGACGGTCGCGGCCGTGTGCTGGCGCTGTTGCCCGATCCAGCGGCCGAGGGCGGCCTCAGGATGACACTGCGCGCGCGCCATGCCCTGGCCTTCGACAATCATATGATCCCGCTCTGATCGCGGGCACCGTGGCATCGGGGATCAGGACGGTCGCCGGGCAGGACCGTAGCCGGCCCGCCCGGCGCCGGGCCCGGATCAGCCGATCTGCTTCAGGCGGATCACCTCGAACTGCGCGATGCCCTTCAACGTCCGGCCCAGGGTGCGGAAGTGGTCGGACTTGCCATGGGCGACGGTCGCCGCCTCGTCGGTCCATTCTTCCAGCATCACGAACCGATGATCGTTGGTGACATCGACATGCAGGTCATAGCGATGGCAGCCATCTTCCGCCCGGCTGGGGCCGGTGCAGGCGGCGAGAGCCTCGCGCACGGTGTCGGCATGGCCGGGTTCGGCAGTGATGATCGCGGTGATGACCAGATTGGGGGTCATGGGGGAGCGTCCTCCGGTTGTCGTTATCGTCGGGCCGCCTTCATGGGGCGGCATCGCCGGTCAAGTTACAGCAATGCCGTTCCTGGCGCGATCGATTGCTCGACTTGCCGATCTTTCACCGTTTACATCGGCGTTTTATTGACCGCCTGCTGATGTCTTGCCCGGCACCCGCAATGCGGCAATGCGCCACCAGACAGTGATGTCACAACGCGCGGGCCATCTGGTCGATTGCATCGGGCAGGTCTGCGGGATCGGCGACAAGGCCGTCGGCGCCGGCGGTCTCCAACTCGTCGCGGCCGCCATAGCCCCACAACACGCCGAGGGCGCGGATGTTGTGGGCGTGGGCGCCGGAAATGTCATAGCGGCGGTCGCCGACCATGATCGCGCGGGCGGGATCGATATGTTCGCTGCGAAGGGCGCGACCGATCACCTCGGGCTTCTCGCCGCCGCTGTCGTCGGCATTGGCGCCATAGGTGCCGGTGAACAGCGGCATCAGCCCGTGGCGCTTCAGGATATGGCGGGCGGCGGGCAGGGCCTTCGAGGTGGTCAGCACCAGACGGCGCCCCTCGCGGCCGAATTGTGCCAGCACCTCGGGGATGCCGGGGAAGAGCGGGCTGTCCTTCAGCACGACCTCGTCGTGATGGCGCTGGAACACCGCCACCGCCTCGGCCACGCGGTCATCGCCATGGCGGGACATCAACAGGGCCATGGTGTCGGTCAGTGGCGGGCCGATCGTCCAGCCCAGGTCTTCCGACAGATCCGGCTGATGGCCCATCTCGCGCAGGGTCATGTGGGTACACCGCACCACGGCGTCATGGGAATCGATCAGCGTGCCATCCATGTCGAGCAGGATGGTGATGTCGGCAGGCGCGGCCACGGCAGGAACTCCGGACAGGATCAGGGCAGGGTGATGCGGATACCGCCAGGGACGACGACGGCGCCGCAGGCAGAGTTGTATGATGATGCGCCCTGATCGAGCTGTGAAAAAAATGCGGCCCGCTCCGTCAGGAGAAGGCCGCAGGGTGGTCATCTGTCAGGCGTATGGCGGCGGGAAAGCGGGATCAGGCCTTGCCGGCCATCTCGCGCAGCATGCGCACGATTCCTGAGAAGTCGGCGCCGCCCTGACCGGCATCGGCATATTGCTGATAAAGCGCTGCCGCGGCGGCGCCCAGCGGCGTGGCGGCACCGGACGAGCCGGCGGCATCCTGCGCCAGCTTCAGATCCTTCAGCATCATGTCGACCGCGAAGCCCGGCTTGTAGTCGTTATTGGCCGGCGAGGTCGGCACCGGGCCCGGCACCGGGCAATAGGTGGTCAGCGACCAGCACTGGCCCGAGGCGGTCGACGAGATGTCGAACAGGGTCTGATGCTCGACGCCCAGCTTCTCGGCCAGGGCAAACGCCTCGCAGACACCGATCATCGAAATGCCGAGCAGCATGTTGTTGCAGATCTTCGCCGCCTGACCATTGCCGGCACCACCGGCATGGACGATCTTCTTACCCATCTTTTCAAGGAAGGGCTGGGCCTTGGCGAAGGCATCGGCCGTGCCACCGACCATGAAGGTCAGCGTGCCGGCGGCGGCACCGCCGACACCGCCAGAGACCGGCGCGTCCACCATCGGCCGGCCGGCGGCCTCGGCGGCGGCGATCACCTCACGCGCGCTGTCGACGTCGATGGTCGAGCAGTCGATGAACAGCGTGCCCGGGCGCGAGGCGGCGAGGATGCCGTCATCGCCCAGATACACACCCTTGACGTGCCGGCCAGCGGGCAGCATCGAGACCACAACATCGACATCGGTCGCAGCCTCGTTGGCGCTGGCGGCCTTGCTGCCGCCGGCGTCGACGATGCGCTGCACCGCCTCGTCGGAAAGATCGAAGCCCTTGAGGGCATGGCCGGCCTTGAGCAGGTTGAGGGCCATGGGCCCGCCCATATTGCCGAGGCCGATGAAACCGATGGTCGCCATCTTCGGAACGTCTCCCTGAAATCTTCAGTTCTTGTGACGGGGGCTCAGTCGACCGCCATGCCTTGAAGCAGGCGGCGGGCGATGATCACCCGCATGATCTCGTTGGTGCCTTCCAGGATCTGGTGGACCCGGGCATCGCGCAGATAGCGCTCGATCGGGTAATCCATCAGATAGCCATAGCCGCCATGCAGTTGCAGCGCCTCGTTGCAGATCCGGAAGCCGGCATCGGTGGCGAAACGCTTGGCGCTGGCGCAGATCGCGGTCTTCTCAGGGTGCTGATTGTCCAGCGCCCAGGCGGCGCGGCGGATCATCAGCCGGGCGGCATCCAGTTCGGTCATCATGTCGGCGAGCCGGAACTGGGTGGCCTGGAACTCCGCCAGCGCCTTGCCGAACTGCTGCCGGCCGATGACATAGTCACGCGAGATAGCAAGCGAGGCCCGCGCGGCACCGATCGAGCAGGCGCCGATATTGATCCGCCCGCCATCCAGGCCCATCATCGCGATCTTGAAACCGTCGCCTTCTTCGCCGAGGCGATTGGCGACCGGCACCCGGCAGTCTTCAAAGATCACCGCCGCGGTCGGCTGGCTGTTCCAGCCCAGCTTGCGTTCGTTGGCGCCGAACGACAGGCCGGGGGTGTCCTTTTCGATCACCAAGGTCGAGATGCCCTTGGGGCCGTCCTGGCCGGTGCGGACCATCACCACATAGATGTCGGAGCGACCACCGCCGGAAATGAAGGCTTTCGAGCCATTCAGCACATAATGATCGCCGTCGCGCGTTGCACGGGTGCGCAGCGCCGCCGCATCCGATCCGGCGCCCGGTTCGGTCAGGCAGTAGCTGGCGAAATGCTCCATCGAGCACAGCCTGGGCAGGAAGCGGTTGCGCTGTTCGTCCGACCCGAAGCGGTCGATCATCCACGACGCCATGTTGTGGATGGAGATATAGGCCGCGGTCGAGGTGCAGCCGGCGGCCAGTTCCTCGAAGATGATCGCCGCATCGAGCCTCGACAGGCCCGATCCGCCGACATCGTCGCTGACATAGATGCCGCCGAAACCCAGGGCGGCCGCTTCGCGCAGTTCCGCCTCGGGGAAGATCTTCTTCGCATCCCATTCCGGCGCGCCGGGCGCCAGACGATCGGTTGCGAAGCCGCGTGCCATGTCCTGGAACGCGCGCTGGTCTTCGGTCAGGGAAAAATCCATGGGGTCACCTCCAGCACCGTATGCGTCCACGCCCCGCCCGCCGGTCGGGTGCGACCGGCGGGCGGGGGACGTGACGGTTCAATCGACGCGAAGAGCCGGTGGATCAGCCCATGGTCGGGATGTGGAAGTCGGCGCCCGAACGGATACCCGTCGGCCAGCGGCTGGTCATGGTCTTGACCTTGGTATAGAAGCGCACGCCTTCGGGACCATGCTGGTTGGTGTCGCCGAAAGCCGAATTCTTCCAGCCGCCGAAGGTGTGGAAGGCCACCGGCACCGGGATCGGCACGTTCACGCCGACCATGCCGACCTGGACGTTGCGGGCGAACTCACGCGCGGTGTCGCCATCGCGGGTATAGATCGACACGCCATTGCCGAATTCGTGCTCGGTCGGCAGGGCCACGGCCTCGTCATAGGTCTTCGCGCGCACGATGCTGAGCACCGGGCCGAAGATCTCTTCCTTGTAGATCCGCATGTCCGGGGTCACGCGGTCGAACAGGCAGCCACCCATGTAGTAGCCGTTCTCGTAACCCTGGATGTTGACCTCGCGGCCGTCCACGATCAGCTCGGCGCCTTCCTGGGTGCCCAGATCGACATAGCCACGCACCTTGCGCAGATGCTCGGCGGTGACCAGCGGCCCGAAATCGCCGTCGGCCATCGAGGGGCCGAACTTCAGGTTCTGAACCCGGGGGATCAGACGCTCGCGCAGGGCCTCGGCGGTTTCCTCGCCAACCGGCACCGCCACCGAAATCGCCATGCAGCGCTCGCCGGCCGAGCCGAAGCCCGCGCCCATCAGCGCGTCGGCGGCCTGATCGAGATCGGCATCCGGCATGATGATCATGTGGTTCTTGGCGCCGCCCATGGCCTGGACGCGCTTGCCATGCGCCGCACCGGTCGCATAAACGTATTTCGCGATCGGGGTCGAGCCCACGAAGCTGATCGCCGGCACGCGCGGATCGGTCAGAAGCGTGTCGACCGCGTCCTTGCCGCCGTTGACGACGTTCAGCACGCCGGCCGGCGCGCCGGCTTCCATCATCAGCTCGGCCAGACGCATCGGGACCGAGGGATCCTTCTCCGACGGCTTCAGAACGAAGGTGTTGCCGCAGGCGATGGACACCGCGAACATCCACATCGGCACCATGGCCGGGAAGTTGAACGGCGTGATGCCGGCGCAGACGCCCAGGGCCTGACGCATCGAGTAAACGTCGATGCCGCGCGCGACATTCTCGGAATACTCACCCTTCAGCAGATGCGGAATGCCGCAGGAGAAATCGACCACGTCGAGACCGCGGGTCACGTCGCCCTTGGCATCGGTGAAGGTCTTGCCATGCTCGCTCGACAGCAGCTCGGCAAGGCTGTCCATGTTCTCTTCGACGAGCTGCTTGAACTTGAACATCACCTTGGCGCGTGCCATGGCCGAGGTGTTCGACCAGCCGGGGAAGGCGGCAGCGGCATTGGCGATGCCCGCTTCCACTTCCGCCTTGGTGGCCAGCGCCACCTTTGCCGACAGCTCGCCGGTCGACGGGTTGTAAACGTCGCCGAAATTGCCGCTGGTGCCTTCGACGATCTTGCCGCCGATAAAGTGATGGATCTGCTTGACCATCCCGCGTTTCCCCAACTTTTTGCGAGGGTGTAGGACCACGCCATCCTGCCGCCAGATCAGGCGGCGGCGCGTCCGCACCGCCCTTGTCTTGTGCCTTGGTATCATGTGCAGCAGGCGGGTCGTGCGTCACGACCCGCCGGACAGCTTGGTGACGCTACGATAACGATGTAAAACTGCACGACCAGCCTAAAACGCGCAGAGGCTGTCTGCGCGGATGCACACACTCCGCGAGGCCCCGATGTTCGACTGGAACGACCTGCGCTTCTTCCTGGAAGTCAGCCGACGCGGGCGTCTGGTCACCGCGGCACGACACCTCGCGGTTGATCATACCACCGTCAGCCGCCGCATACAGGCCCTGGAAGAGCGGATGAACACCAAGCTGTTCGATCGCACGCCGGCCGGATACAGCCTCACCCCCGCCGGTGCCCAGCTTGTGGAATATGCCGAGGCGATGGAGACAACCGCCTTTGCTATTCAGGAAAGCATCGCCGGCCAGGATCTGCATCTGTCGGGTACGGTCAGGCTGGGTGCGCCCGAAGGCTTCGCGTCGGCGTTTCTGGGCGCGCGGCTGCATCGTTTCTTTGCGGCCCATCCGGGCATCCAGATCGATCTGGTCGCGGCGCCGCGCTATCTCAGCCTGTCGAAGCGGGAAGCCGATCTGGCGATCGGGCTGGCGCGCCCGACCTCCGGCCGGCTGGTGGCACGCAAGCTGACCGATTACCGGCTGTGTCTTTATGCGAGCCCCGCCTATCTGGAACGCATGGGCACGCCGCGCAGCCTGAAGGATCTGGAGACCCATGATTTCATCGGCTATGTCGACGATCTGATCTTCGCCCCGGAACTGCGCTATCTCGACAAGCTGGTGCGCACGCCGCAGGTGGTGATGCGCTCCACCAGCCTGATCGTGCAGCGCGATGCCGCCATCGACGGTCTGGGCCTGTGCATCCTGCCCTGCTTCGTGGCGGCGACGGCACCGGGGCTGGTGCCGGTGATTCCGAAGGAGAGCAGCATCACCCGCAGCTTCTGGCTGGTGACCCATGCCGATCTGCGCGACATCGTGCGGGTGCGCACGGTCGCCGATTACCTCCGCGATCTGGTCAAGCGCGACCATGATCTGCTGATCGGCCGGTCGCTTGACCGGATCGATGCCAATGCGTTGACGGCGACGGCCACGTCCGCGTGACGCGGTCCCTTGTCTGGTCACGACCGGTCCGGCGGCCTAATATCGGTGCCGGGGAGCACTTCCCGCCGGGGTTGAGGCGGGCAGCATCGACGGACGGGGCCAAGGGGCGGGGCTGATGATGGACGGAATGACCGGTGGCGCCCTGGCGGGCGTCGCACAGAGCGGGCTTGGGCTGCTTCTGCTGGTGGCGCTGGCCTGGATCATCGGCCGGATGCCACGTGGCGTGTCCTGGCGGGCGGTGGGCATCGGGCTGGTGGTGCAGGTGGTCATCGCGCTGGTGCTATTGAAACTGCCACCGGTGCAACTGGCCTTCGTCTGGGCCAATCGGGCAGTGTCGGCGCTGGAAGCCGCAACCCGCGCCGGCACTTCGGTGGTGTTCGGCTATCTGGGCGGTGGTGCGCCGCCCTTCGATGCGGTCACGCCGGCCAACAGCTTCGTCCTGGCCTTCCAGGGCCTGCCGCTGATCCTGGTGATCGGGGCGATCGCCGGGCTGCTGTATCACTGGCGGGTGATCCCGCTGTTCGTGCGGCTGTTTGCCCGGCTGCTGCGGCGCAGCTTCGGTGTCGGCGGCGCGGTGGGTGTGTCGACCGCCGCCAATGTCTTCGTGGGCATGGTGGAGGCACCGCTGTTCGTGCGCCCCTATCTGGCCCGTCTGACCAACTCTGAGCTGTTCATGGTGATGACGGCGGGGCTGTCGACACTCGCCGGCAACATGATGGTGCTTTATGCGGTGTTCCTGACCGGCGTGATCGACGACCCGATCGGCCAGTTGCTGACCGCATCGCTGATTTCGGCCCCGGCAGCACTGGTGGTGGCGATGGTGATGATGCCGGCCATGGCTGCCACGACACCGGACGGTGTCCTTGCGGAGGACGTGGATGCACCGCCATCCGAGGCGTCCAGCAGCCTGGAGGCCGCGGTGGTGGGGGTGCTGAACGGGATCAATCTTCTGATCAACGTGGTGGCGATGCTGATCGCCGGCATCGCGCTGGCGGCGCTCGCCAATATGGTTCTGGGCCTGGGCGGCGATATCGGCGGCGCGCCGCTGACCCTGGAACGCATGCTGGGCTGGATCATGGCGCCGATCGCCTGGGCCATGGGCATGAGCTGGACCGAGGCGCTGGCCGCGGCCCCCTTGCTCGGCACCAAGGTCGTGGTCAACGAACTGGTCGCGTTCCTGAATTTCGCCGCCGATCCCTCGGCCTTCAGCCCCAGATCGCGGCTGATCCTGACCTATGCCCTGTCGAGCTTCGCCAATATCGGCAGCCTGGGCATCATGATCGGCGGCATGATCGCGATGGTGCCGGAACGGCGTGCCGACATCGTGCGTCTGGCGCCGCTCAGTCTGGTATCGGGCACGATTGCCACCTGCATGACCGGTGCCGTGGTGGGGCTGGTCAGCCTGTGAGCGCAAATGACATTTTTCCGGTCAGTCAATCAATTTTCAGTTGATCGATGGCATCGAGTCAAAATACCATCATTGTCATGGATACCGGGGTATCGGCCTGTATGGCCGTGATGAGGAGAAGACCAGAGTGCCCGGTTCCGTATCTGCCGGAGTGGTGAAACTGGTAGACACCGGATTTTCGGCTTGCCGATCATCTGACAGGATCTTCGCGTCCTTGCAGGTTCAAGTCCTGCCTCCGGCACCAATTTTCCTGCGCGCCTCATAAGACCGATGATGATGCGGTGAGGACTGCATGCGTGCGTCGCCGGTGCTGCCGGTCATGCCACGCCCAGAGGCGCGCGCCTCCCCTTCGCGGATGAGGAGCGTGCCCGATGACCGACGCCGTCCTGGTATTTCCGCCATCCTATTATCCGTGGTTCGTCGCCCCCGGCCTGTCGCATCTGACGGCGTGGCTGAAGGCGAAGGGATGGGCGGTGGTGCAGCGTGACGCCAACATTCCGGCCATCGAGCACGTCTTGCGCCCCGAGGCACTGGCGGTGGCTGGCGCGCCCGGGCATATGCTGACCGGTATCGGCCCGGCCCTGGCCACGATGCGGGACGAGGCGGCGCACCATGCCCTTGAGCCCTATCTGGCAGCGAAGCGCATGATCGAGGAGGCGTCTACGATCATCGACGCCGCCGTGCCCGACACGTTTCTGATCTTCCGCAACACCTTGAAATACATATCGGCTTATGATGCCCGGCGCCGTGAGGCGGTGATGGCGGCGGTTGCCGATCGCGAGAACCATCTGTTTCACGACTATTACCGCGACGTCGAGGTGCCGGCGATCGCGACCCTGAAGCCGCGCCTGGTGGGGTTGTCGGTCAACGATCACCATCAGTTGATCCCGTCGATGGTTCTGGCATCGATGCTGCGCGAGGCGCTGCCCGATACCCACATCACCATCGGCGGTAATCTGATCGCGCGGCTGAAGACGACGCTGGAAGCGGACGACCCCCTGACGGCCGCCTTCTATACTGTCGTCGACAGCTTCATTCACCACGAAGGCGAACAGCCGCTGGCGGCCCTGCTTGAGGAACTGGTCCATGGCCGGGTCGCGAACCGGCCGGTGCCGCAGGTGATCCGCTTCGATGGCGCGCGGCCGGTATCGGGGCCACCTTCGGTGCCGGTTCAACTCGACCAGTTGCCACGCCCCGACCCTGAGGCCTATCGGCCGTGGACGCCCGAGCCGGTGACGGCGCTGAACATCTATCGTGGCTGCTATTATTCCGGCATCTGTAGTTTCTGCGATATCAATGAAGGCTATGACACCGTCGTTCATGAACGCCAGACCGACGGGCAGGTAAAAGTGAAGTTCCGCAAGCGCCTGCGTCCGATGGCTCAGGTCGCCGAGGATCTGGCGGTATGGCATGGCGAGACCGGACGCCGCACGTTCAGCTTCACCGATGAATGGTTCCGGGTGTCGGAAATGCTGGAACTGGGCGAGCATCTGGCGGCGCGGGGCCTGAGAGCCTGTTGCAGAATGGGTCTTCGGAATGTGTCGCGATCGCAGTGAGATCCGCCCTTGAGCCTGCGGCCGGCGCCTG
>NZ_BMDZ01000028.1 GCF_014636235.1 Tistrella bauzanensis | reverse complement strand
GAGGATTCGACACCCCGAGCCTAACGGCTCAAGGCGAGCAACGCCGCTCTCCCTTTTTCAACAATGACCGGGACATCCCCCTAATCTCGCCGCCCCGCACACGAGCCCGAGGTTCGGATACATGGCCCGCGCGCATTTCGCCTATTTTCATCCCTTCGAGATCCGGTTTTCCGAGGTCGACATGCATGGCCATGTCTTCAACGGCCGCTATCTGGATTTCTTCGACACCGCGGTGACCGGGTTTCTGGTGGCGCGCGGCTGCGACGAGATTCTGTCGGTGGATGGGGCCGGAAACGGGGTGGATATGGCGGATGCCGCGGCGCCGGTCTATTTCGTGCGGCGCGCGGGCGTCGAGTTCCTGGCCCCCGTGCGCTTCCGTCAGCGGGTCGAGGTGGCGGTGGGCATCGCCCGCATGGGCCGGTCGTCGCTGTCCTTCGCGCTTGAGGTTCATGGCGAGGGCGAGGATGCGCCGCGCGCGTGTGGCGAGATCGTCTGGGTGGCCGTCGACCGGGCTACCGGCCGCAGCGCCGCACTGCCGGCCAGCTTGCGCGACAAGCTGGCCCCGGCGCTGCTGCCGCAGGACGCGGCCCCCGCATCCGGCGGCGCATGACCGGCCGGCCGGCCGGCCGGGCGCTGGTCTTCCGCCAGTTCGGTGACCCGGCATCGGTTCTGGCGCTGGAACCGCAGGCGATGCCGGTTGCGGGCGGCGTCGACGCGGATGCCGTGGTGGTGCGGATGTCATGCCGGCCGGTCAATCCGTCGGACCTGATCCCGATCACCGGCGCCTATGCCCATCGAGTGGTGCCGCCGCGCATCGCCGGATATGAGGGTGTCGGGCTGGTCGAGCAGGCGCATTCCGGCTGTGGTCTCGCCGTGGGAGACCGCGTTCTGCCGCTGCGCGGTGGCGGCACCTGGGCCAGTTTCGTGGTGGCGCCGGCGCGATACTGCGTTCCGGTTCCGGCGTCGATCGACGATGAGGCCGCCGCGCAGGCCTATATCAATCCGCTGACGGCCTGGGCGCTGCTGGTCGATGATCTGGCCTTGCCACGGGGTGCGGTGATCGCGATCGATGCGGCCGGATCGGCGTTCACGGCGGTGGTCCTGGCCCTGGCGGCCGATCACGGCTGGTCGGTGGTGGCCGTGACCACGGCGCCGCAACGCGCGGCCGGCCTGCTGGCGGCCGGTGCCGCCGCGGTCGTTGCGGTTGCGCCAGACGACACCGCACCAGGCCTTGCCGCCCATATCCGCCGGGCTGCGGGCGCGGCGATCGATGCCGGGCTCGATGCGGTCGGCGGCATGATCGGCAGGGCTGTGGCGTTGTCTGTCTCACCGGGTGGCGCATTTCGTGTCTATGGGCTGCTTTCGGGCCAGCCGCTGCCGGCAGCCCTTGCCGGAGAGGTGGCGGGCGGGGTAACAGTAAGACCGTTCTGGTTGCGTCACTGGCAGGATCGGGCCACGGTGGACCGCTGGTCCGAGGGCTTCGCCTGGATCTTCGATGCCCTGGCGCGCCGCCGGCTGACCCTGCCGGTCGCCGAGGCATTTGGCCTGGATGACTGGCAGGCGGCGCTTGTCGCGGCCGCGCGTCGTGACCGCCAGGGCAAGGTGCTGCTGTCAGGTGGCTGAGCTGACCCAAGCGGAGTGCCCGTCGATGCCCGGTGACGGACCGATGCCGGATGTGCCGGCGCATGATGACCCGGCGATGAACACCATGTTCGCCGGCTTTCTGGCGCAGGCGCGCCTGAGACCTTCGGCCGAGGCCGTGGTGCTGGGGGCTGCCCGCATCGACTATGCACGGCTGCGCACCCGGGGGCTTGCGATCGCGCAGGCGGTCGCGGCGCTGCCGCCACCGGGTGCGGCGGCCCGGACCGTCCGGCCAGCGCGTCTGCGATCGCTGAAGGTCGTGGCGCTGATTCTGGACAACCGGCTGGAATTCGTCGAAGCCTTCATCGGCACGGTGATGGCCGGCGCGGTGGTTCTGGTCATCGATCCCAAGCTGACACCGGAACAGGGGCAGGGGCTGCTCGACAGCCTGCGTCCCGATCTGTTGATCCACGATCCGGCGGTGGCCCCCTGGTCTGGGAGCCACGATGCCGGCGCCGCAGCCGGCGGTGTTCTGGTGGTCACTGGTGGTGCCGACTGCGCCTATCGGCGCTGGCGCGACCGGGCGACGGCGCGGCTGGGGCCCGGCGACGGGCCGGCGCGCATCGATCCGTCGACCCCGTTCCTGATCGCGACCACCTCCGGCACCTCGTCGGCGCCCAAGGCCTTTATCCGCGATCATGCGTCCTGGGCTGAAAGCTTCCGCAACAGCATCGCCGAATTCGGTGTGATGCCGGGTGAACGGGTGCTGGCATTGGGGCCATTGGTCCATGGCCTGTCGCTCTATGCCACCATGGAGGCGCTGGCCGCGGGGGCGACGGCGGTGCTGATGCAGCGTTTCGATGCGGTGCGCGCCGCCGAGGTCGCATCGGCGGAGCGGGCCGACGTGATGGTGGGTGTGCCCACCATGTTCGATACGCTGGCCCAGGGGCTGGAGGCGGCCGGCAGCCGGATTGCCAGTGTCCGGGCCATTGTGTCGGCCGGCGCCAAGCTGCCGCCGGCCATGGCCGCGATCCTGCGCGCGGCGCTGCCACGGGCCGAGATCCAGGAATATTACGGTGCGTCGGAACTCAGCTTCGTCACCCTGGCGCGCAGCAGCCGGGGCGATCCGCCGGAATCGGTCGGTCGGGCCTTTCATGGCGTGTCTCTACGCATCGTCGACCCCGATGGCCGGCCGCTGTCGGCGGGCGAGGTCGGCCGCATCGATGTGCGCAGCCGCATGGTGTCGTCGGGCTACATACTGGGTGGCGAGGACGGCAGCGGTTTCCTGGCGCTCGACGGTGGATGGTATACGGTCGGCGATCTGGGCCGGCTGGACGATCGGGGGCGATTGTACATTCTGGGCCGCGCCGGCGGCATGATCATCACCGGTGGCCTGAACGTCTATCCGGGCGAAGTGGAGGCGGCGGTGCTGTCGGTGCCGGGCATCGCCGAGGCGTTTGTGTTCGGCGATCCGGACCCGCATTGGGGCCAGCAGGTGGCGGTGGTTCTGCGGGGCGAGGGTGAGGCCGCGGCCGATCTCCATGTCCTGCGCGCGGCGCTCGACGGCCGGCTGGCCCGGCACA
This sequence comes from Tistrella bauzanensis, assembly GCF_014636235.1. Taxonomy (NCBI): domain Bacteria; kingdom Pseudomonadati; phylum Pseudomonadota; class Alphaproteobacteria; order Geminicoccales; family Geminicoccaceae; genus Tistrella; species Tistrella bauzanensis. The sequence continues at coordinate 63,773 of NZ_BMDZ01000028.1, read as the reverse complement.
AGCAGCCGCGCCTGTTGTGGCGGGTCGGCGACTGGCCGCTGGCGACCAGCGGCAAGATCGCCCGGGGCCGGGTGCTCGACATGCTGGGCGCCGGCAAGCTGGGCGCGCCGCAGCGGCTTCACGACTCTATGACACCGGGTGCGGCGCGCGAACGCGCCTGAGGGACGCCGGGTGCGGCGCACGAACGCGCCTGAGGCATCGGCCGACGCGATCTCTGACGATCGTTCCTCTATAGATCCCCGTATACACGGAGCTTTTTGCGCCATGCAGGGTTAGGTCCGTCCTCGCCCGACGGGCCGGCGCGGCATTTTTGTGCCCTGCCATTGACGCCTGATGACTGACGATTTATCTCTTTCGTCAGGGATCAGTCTTTATCCCGCCTCACAAGGCTGGGGCATGCCGATCACGAGGCCATACCCATAATGAACGTCCGCACGGATCACGACGAAACCCGGGCCCGCATCGCCGATGTCGCGGAAGAGCTGTTCCGCCGGCTCGGCTATGCCAAGACCACGGTCGCCGATATCGCATCGGAACTCGGCATGTCGCCGGCCAATGTCTATCGCTTCTTCCCGTCGAAGAGCGCGATCGTTCAGAACATCTGCTGCCGCTTTCTCGACGAGGTGCGCGAGCGATGCGATGCGATCGCCGGCCGACCTGAGCCGGCATCTGTGCGGATTGAGGCGATGATGCTCGACATCCTGGGCTATCACCGCCGGATCGTGCTCAGGGAACAGCGCATACACGACGTGGTTCTGGTCGGCATTCGCGAGAACTGGGATGCGATCATGGCGCATAAGGAAGACATCCGGGCGATCATGGCGCGCATTCTGGCCGACGGCGCCGCGAACGGCGAGTTTCCAGGTCTGGACGCCGATGATGCCGCAACCGCGCTGATGAATGCCGGCAACCGCTTCTGCCATCCCGTGATGATCGCCGACGGCCTGGATGAAGACCTCGATACCGAGGCGCGGCGCATGCTGCGCTACATGTTTGCCGGTTTTCGGGCCGGCGTCGGGGCGTTTTCGCCCCCCTCGACGTCCCCGCATCCGCAAAACGCCTGATGGCCCGCCGGACCGGTTCCGGCAGCCAAGGAGCCCGAGACGATCATGACGCGCATCCGCCCCTCCATTCACCCGACCACCCGCCTGGCATTGCATATCCCGCGTCCGGCCATGGCGGCGACGCTGCTGGCCGTGGCTCTGGCCCTTGGCGGCTGCAAGGAGCCGACCCGTGCCGATGCCCCGCCGCCCGAACGGCCGGTGCGGGTGGCGACGGTCGCCTATACCAATGCTGCCGAGACCCGCGATTTCGTGGGGGTCGTCCGGGCGCGGACCGAAAGCGCGCTGGGCTTCCGGGTGGGCGGCAAGCTGGTTGAGCGGCCGGTCGATGTCGGCGATCGGGTTGCTGCCGGCCAGGTGGTGGCAAAACTCGATCACACCGATCTTGGCCTTCAGGTCGCCAGCGCCGAGGCCGAACTGTCGGCGGCGCGGTCCAGCTATGCCCAGGCGAAATCCGACGAAGCCCGCTATGCCAGCCTGCGCAGTCGCGGCTTTGCGCCGGTTGCGGAATATGAGCGCAAGAAATCGGCGCTCGACGCGGCCGCCAGCCGGGTGGAGCAGGCGCGCCGGTCGCTCGATCTGGCCCGCAACCAACTGGATTATGGCGACCTTCAGGCCGATGCCGATGGCGTGGTGGTCTCGGTGGGTGCCGAGCCGGGGCAGGTGGTCGCCACTGGACAGACCGTGGTGACCATCGCCCGTGATGGCCCGCGTGAGGCCCTGGTCGCCCTGCCGGAAGCCTGGCTTGCCGAAGCGCGCCGTGCCGAGGCGACCGTCAGCCTGTGGGCCGAGGGCGATCATCGCTATGCGGCGACGCTGCGCGAACTGGCGCCGCAGGCCGATCCGGCGACCCGCACCTATGCCGCGCGGTTCGAAATTCTATCCGATGACGATGCCGCACCGGCGCTGGGCATGACCGCGACCGTCACCCTGGCGCTGCCGGGCGAAGGACCGGTGGCGCGCCTGCCGCTGGCGGCGGTGATGAACAACGGCCAGGGCCCGGCGGTGTTCGTGGTCGATCCGGCCACCTCGACCCTCAACTGGCGGCCGGTCGCATTGAAGGGGTTCACCGAGGATGTCGCCATGGTTCAGAGCGGCCTCGATGCGGGCGAACGGGTGGTGACGCTGGGCGTGCATCAGCTGCGCGAAGGTGTGGCCGTCCGCATCCTCGACGGCGGCTGACCGCCCCTGCATCAGCCCCGATGCCGGCCGGCGCCAAGCTGCGGGCCGCTCCCAGACAGATTCCGCGGCGTTCCGGCCCGCGACACCATCCGAGGCCATGATGACCGAAGAGACACCGGGCGGCAGCCGCCCGGAGACCGGCGAGACGCCAGACCGTCCCGGCGAGGGATCACCGCGCGATGGTGGCGGGTTCAACCTGTCGGCCTGGGCGATCAATCATCGCGCGCTTGTGCTGTTCCTGATCCTGATCCTGGGCATCGGGGGGTTGTGGTCCTATACCCAGCTGGGGCGCGCGGAAGACCCGTCCTTCACCATCAAGACCATGGTGGTTTCGGCGCGTTGGCCCGGTGCCACCACGCTGGAGATGCAGTCTCAGGTCGCCGACGAGATCGAGAAGAAGCTTCAGGAACTGCCGCATCTGGAACGGCTGGATACCTATTCCCAGCCAGGCGCCAGCTTCATCCAGGTGACCCTGTCCGACAGCACCCCGCCCGGTGACGTCAAGGATCTGTGGTATCAGGTGCGCAAGAAGGTTGGCGATATCCGCAACCGCCTGCCATCCGGCGTGCTGGGGCCGTTCTACAACGACGAATATGGCGACGTGTATTCGGCGCTGTATATGATCACCGCCGACGGGCTGGATCCGGCAGCGCTTGAGAAAGTGGCCGAGCATATGCGCTCGCGGCTGCTGAAGGTGCCCGACGTCACCAAGGTCGATGTCATCGGCGCGCAGGATCAGCGGATCTGGGTGGAATTCAGCCACACCCGGCTTGCGACGCTGGGCATCACGCCCGAGGCGATCTTCGACAGCGTCGGTCGGCAGAACGCGGTGTCGCCCGCGGGATCGATCGATACCACCGCCGACCGCATCCATCTCAGGGTCACCGGCGCCTTCGATGCCGTGGAGCGGATCGCCGCCACACCGGTCGAAGCCAATGGGCGGGTTTTCAGGCTGGGTGACGTCGCCGATGTCCGGCGCGGCTTCGAGGATCCGAGCGATTTTCTGGTGCGCCAGGGCGGCAAGCCGGCTCTGGGCGTCGGCGTCGCCATGGAGGACGGGGCCAACATCCTGACCCTGGGCGAGAACCTGACCGCCGCGATGGCCACCATCCGCGCCGAGCTGCCGGTGGGCATCGATGTCGAGCAGATCGCCGACCAGCCGCATGTGGTGGAAGACTCGGTCGCCGAATTCGTGAAGGTGTTTCTGGAGGCGCTGGCGATCGTGCTGGCGGTGAGCTTCCTGTCGCTGGGGCTGCGCACCGGCATCGTGGTGGCGCTGTCGGTACCGCTGGTGCTGGCGATCGTGTTCCTGGTGATGTTCGCGATCGGCATGGATCTGCACCGCATCTCGCTGGGCGCGCTGATCATCGCCCTGGGCCTCCTGGTCGACGACGCCATCATCGCCATCGAAATGATGGTGGTGAAGATGGAACAGGGCTGGAGCCGGGCGCGTGCGGCCACCTTCGCCTGGACATCCACCGCCTTTCCGATGCTGACCGGCACCCTGGTGACTGCGGCCGGCTTCCTGCCGGTCGGTTTCGCCAAGTCCAGCTCCGGCGAATATGCCGGCGCGATCTTCTGGGTGGTCGGTATCGCGCTGATCGCGTCGTGGTTCGTGGCGGTGATCTTCACGCCCTATCTGGGTTTCAAACTGCTGCCAGACTACTCTAAGAAGAAGCATCATAACCCTGACGCCGTGTACGAAACCCGGGTCTATCGCATCCTGCGCCGGATGATCGCCTGGTGCGTGGGGCATCGCATCCTGGTGATCCTGATCACGGTGGCATTGTTCGCCGGCGCCGTCTTCGGCACCAGCAAGGTGCCGCAGCAGTTCTTCCCCACCTCGACCCGTCCGGAGCTGTTCCTGGAACTGCGGATGCCGGAAGGCACGGCCATCGGCGTCACCGATGCCGCCGCGCGCTCCGCCGAACAGCTTCTGGTCGGTGACGACGATATCCAGTACTACACCACCTATGTCGGTCAGGGCTCGCCGCGCTTCTGGCTGGGGCTGAACCCGGTGCTGCCCAACACCGCCTTCGCCCAGATCGTGATCCTGACCCGCGACACCGAGGCGCGTGAACGGGTGAAGGCGCGGCTGGACAAGGCATTGGAGGCGGGGGCTGTTCCAGAGGCGCGGGCACGTGTCGACCGGTTCGTGTTCGGCCCGCCGGTGGGCTTTCCGGTCCAGTTCCGCGTGGTCGGCGACGACCCGCTGAAGGTGCGCGACTATGCCTATCAGGTCCGTGACATCATGTTGCGGAACGACAAGGTGGTCGATCCGCATCTGAACTGGAACGAACAGCAGAAGAGCCTGCGTCTGCAGGTGGATCAGGACCGGGCGCGGGCGTTGGGGATGACGCCGTCCGATATCTCGGAAACCCTGCGCACCCTGCTCGACGGTCGCACCATCACCCAGTACCGCGAGGGTAACGACCTGATCGACGTGGTGGCCCGCGCGGTGCCCGATGAACGGCTCGACCTCGACCGGCTGCCGGCCTTGACCATCGCCAGCCGCAATGGCGTGGCCGTGCCGCTGGATCAGGTGGTGCGCATCGATTACGTGTTCGAGGAACCGATCCTGTGGCGCCGCAACCGCGAGATCGTGCTGACCGTGCGCGGCGACGTGATCGACGGCGTGCAGCCGCCGGATGTCACCAATGAACTGCTGCCGGCGCTGGCCGATCTGAAGGCGTCACTGCCGGAAGGCTATCGGATCGACACCGGCGGCGCGATCGAGGAAAGCGCCAAGGCCAACAAGGCGATCGCCGCGGTCATGCCGGTGATGCTGATCGTGATGCTCACCATCCTGATGGTGCAGGTGCAGTCGTTCTCGCGGCTGTTCCTGGTGATCCTGACGGCACCGCTGGGCCTGATCGGTGCTGTGGGCGCGCTGCTGGTGATGAACGCGCCGTTCGGTTTCGTGGCCTTGCTGGGCCTGATCGCGCTGGCCGGCATGATCATGCGCAACACGGTCATCCTGATCGACCAGATCGAAACCGATGTCCGCGCCGGCCATGCCCGGTCGCGGGCCATCGTCGATGCCACGGTGCGGCGCGCGCGACCCGTGGTACTGACGGCCGCCGCCGCCATTCTGGGCATGATTCCGCTGTCGAGCAGCGTGTTCTGGGGGCCGCTGGCGCTGACCATCATGGGCGGCCTTCTGGTTGCGACCGCGCTGACGTTGCTGGCGCTGCCGGCGATCTATGCGCTGTGGTTCCGGGTGCCGCGCGCCGAGGTGACGCAGACTGTCGTCGAGGAAAACAGCCATCACCGGTAGACGGGCGGGATGCGTTGCCGGACATGATGCCGGGACATCGATGACCGTGGTGCTCCGTCATCGATGTCCCGGAACTTTCTTTGGCCTCAGGGATTAGCCATGTGATCGGGTAGACTGAAGAGCCCGTTCAAGGAGGCCCATCCATGACCGTCAGCATGTCCGGAACCGGACACGCCACCTCATTTGTCGAATTGCGCCGAATTGTGGCCGGCTTTCAGGGGCCGTTTCTTTGGCGAAGCCTGATTCAGATCGCGACGTCCTTCGGCGGTTTCTTTGCCAGCTGTGCCGCCATGTATCTGTTGCTTGACCTGTCATACTGGCTGAGCCTGCTGCTGGCCCCCCTGGCTGCCGGGTTTCTGGTGCGAATCTTCATCATTCAGCATGATTGCGGCCATCAATCCTTTTTCCGCAGCCGTACCGCGAATGATGTCTGCGGCATCGCGTGCAGTCTGCTGACCCTGACACCCTATCTGTCATGGCGGCGCCAGCACGCCGGACATCATGGCATCTGGAACGATCTCGATAGGCGCCAGAGCGGCGCCGACATCTATTCATCCTGCCTGACGGTGAGTGAATATCAGGCGCTGTCGTCCCGCGACCGGCGATGGTATCGCGTGACCCGGCATCCGCTGGTGGCCAATCTGCTACTGCCGCCGCTGATCTTCATCCTGCTCTATCGTCTGCCCTTCGATATGCCGCCGGCCTGGCGCGCCGAGCGGCGGATGGTGCACGCCACCACCTTGGGAGTGGCGGCGATCCTGATCACGCTTGGTCTGACGGTCGGGTGGGGGGCGATGGTGGCTGTGCAATTGCCGGTGATGGCGCTGGCGGCCATCATCGGCGTCTGGCTGTTTGCGGTTCAGCATCGCGGCGAGACGGTCGTCTGGGCGCGCAATGCCGAGTGGAGCCATGGCACCGCCGCCCTGCACAGTTCCACCTGGCTGGACCTGCCACGGGTCTTGCAGTGGTTCACCGGCAATATCGGCTTCCACCATGTCCATCACCTGAACCCGCGGGTGCCGAACTACCGGCTGGAGGCCTGCCACGCCAGGATCGCGGATGTATCGGCCGTCCCGCCGATGTCGTTTCGCGCCGCGATGCGCAGCCTGCGTTATAACCTGTGGGATGAAGACCAGGGCCGGATGGTGACGTGCCGCGAGGCAGAGCCTGGGCGTGGCGCGACCATGGCCGCGTGACCGGCCATCCCCGTCGATACCAATGTTCATCTGCCGGCGGCGGGTGATCACGCCCGATCGCGCGCGATGGCGGCATCCAGTTCCTGCGGATCGATGGTGATCATCTGGCTGAGGCCTGGGCGCGACGGCAGATCGAGCATCGCCGATATCCGGCGATAGACCGGAAATGACAGCGAGGCGACCAGTTCTTCCTCGATCTCAAGCCGGTATGTACCGGCCGGCAGCGGCTGGTCGAGGCCGGGGATGGTCGCCGGATGAAGAAAGGTCACCGTGCTCTGGGTGATGCGCGTGGTCATGGCCGACGATGTCCCCTTGTTCGGCGTGCCGGAACGACCGCGCCGCGCTACAGGTGGCCATATCCGCGCTGGCATCAATGGTTGCGGCCCGTCTCCGGCACCCGTCCCATAAAGAACGCCCCGGTGCCATCGTCGGCGCCGGGGCTTCGAGGTGCTGCTCAGGCGGAGCAGGGATGAGAAAACCGGTCAGCCGGCGCCGGACAGGCACCCGCTAAGGGACGTGGCCAGCCGCTCCATCAACGCAGGGTAGGCGTCGGCGCCGGCCGTGATGTCGGTGCCGATCGGATCGAGCACGGCGCTGCGGGCCGCGGTGCCTTCGGTCAGTGTTTTCACCAGCCGCGGGTCGAATTGCGGCTCGGCAAACACGCAGACCACGCCACCCTCGGTGATGCGCGCGCGCAGCTCGGAAATCCGCCGGGCGCCGGGCGGCTGCTCGGGGTTCAGCGTCACCGACCCGGCACCCGCCAGACCATAGGCGGATTCGAAATACTGATAGGCATCGTGGAAGACGATATAGGGCTTGTCCTTCACCGCGGCCATTTGTTGTGCCAGTTGCGCGTCAAGGGCGTCCAGCCGGGCATCATAGGCGGTGGCGTTGCGGCGATAGGTGTCGGCATGTGCCGGGTCCGCCTCGGCCAGCACGGCGGCGATACGGGTGACCATGGCGCGGGCATTGGCCGGTGACAGCCATGCATGACCATCGATCATGCCGTGCTCGTGCTCGTGCTCGTGCTCGTGCTCGTCATGGTCATGCCCATCGTGACCATGCCCATCGTGATCATGATCGTCATGCGCGTCGGCATGGGCTTCATGATCATGATCGTCATGCCCGTGATCCTCGCCCTCATGGCCTTCATGGTCATGTTCATGCGGTTCCCACACGCCGCCTTCCCGCACGGGCAGCGTCTTCACACCCGGGGCATCGACCAGAGCGATCGTGTGGGCATCCTTGGCCAGCGTGTCGATGACCCTGGGCATGAAACTCTCGACACCGGGGCCGGCCCAGAATACCAGTGATGCCCGGTCGAGCACCCGCGCATCCGATGGTTTCAGCGCGAAATCATGCGGGCTGGCGGCACCCTGCACCAGCAGCCGAGGCTCCCCCACACCCGCCATCACGCCCGCGACCAGGGCGTGAAGCGGCTTGATGGTGGCAACGACAACGGGCGCATCGGCGGCAGCGGCCACGCCAGCCCCGGTCAGTGCCATGCCTGTCAGTGCCATGCCCGTCAATGCTGTGCCGCAGAACAACAGGGTGGCTGCGGTGCTGCGCACCGGGTTGCGCTTCGCCATGGTCAACATGCACTCCAGATCGGCCACAGGGCTGGCAATGCCCCCGGCATCGATATAACATAACAGTTCACGGCCACAGATTACGGAATGTTATAGCGTAGCGCAAGATGGCAGAGACCCCCACGACCCACGATCATGACCCGGCCCCCCATCACCCCGGCCGGCACGGCGATGCCTTTCCCGGAAATGACCACGATCACCGGGCCTGTGTCGCCACGGCACTGGATCTGGCGGAACGGGTCTGCGCCGCCAATGGCGCGCGGCTGACCGATCTGCGCCGCCGGGTTCTGGAACTGGTGTTGCAGGGGCATGAACCGGTGCGCGCTTATGACGTGCTCGACCGGTTGAAGGACGAACGCAGCGGTGCGGCGCCGCCGACGGTTTATCGGGCGCTGGATTTCCTGCTGGAGCAGGGGCTGGTGCACCGCATCGAGTCGATGAATGCCTTTGTCGGCTGCGGACTGGCCGGGCGGGTGCATAGCGGCCAGTTCCTGATCTGCGACAGCTGCGGCCGGGTGGCGGAACTGAATGATCGTAACAGCGCCGACCGGCTGGCCGCCGTGGCGGCTTCGGCCGGATTCGTCGTCCAGCGCCAGATGGTGGAACTGCACGGGTTGTGTGCCGGCTGTGCGGCATCGCCGGATGCGACGGCAGGTGCGGCATGACCGCGGCCGCCCATCGTCCTGTGGCAGCGATTGCAGACACGGTCGATCCGACGCCGCTGGTCGACATTCGCGGGTTGGTGATCGCGCGCGATGGCCGCCGCCTGCTGGATGGCATAGACCTGGCCATCGCGCCGGGGCGGATCATCAGCCTGATCGGCCCCAATGGCGCGGGCAAATCGACCCTGGTCAAAGTGGCCCTGGGGCTGATCGCACCTGACGAGGGTACGGTCCGGCGCCGGCCGGGTCTGCGGATCGGCTATGTGCCGCAATCGCTGGCGGTGGATCGCACCCTGCCGCTGACCGCGCGCCGCTTCATGACCCTGGCCGATGTCCGTGGCCGCCGGGCCACGGCCGCCGAGATTGCCCAGGCGCTGGCCGAGGCGGGGGCCGAAGGGCTTGAGAACCGGTCCTTCCACAGCCTGTCGGGCGGCGAGGCCAAGCGGGTGATGCTGGCCAGGGCCTTGTTGCAGGCGCCCGATCTTCTGGTGCTGGACGAAGCCGCCGCCCATCTGGACATGCCCGGCCAGATCGCCTTCTATCGCACCTTGCGCACGATCCGCGACCGGCGCGGCTGCGGCATTCTGCTGGTCAGCCATGATCTGCATCTGGTGATGTCGGCGACCGATCACGTGCTGTGCCTGAACGGCCATGTCTGCTGTTCCGGCCATCCCGATGATGTCAGCCGCGATCCGGCGTTCCTGGCGCTGTTCGGGCCGATGGGTGCCGAGGCGCTGGCGCCATATCACCACGCCCACGACCATGTTCACGACCACGTCCATATCCATGGGGCCGGCGCCGCTGACGACTGCACCGCCGGTTGCCGGCAAACCGGCTCCACCCATCCTCATTCATGACCGGCATCCGATGATTTTCGACGCTTTCCTGCTCCGGGCGCTTGCCGGCGGCATCGGTCTGGCCCTGGTGATGGGACCGCTTGGCTGTTTCGTCGTCTGGCGACGCATGGCCTATTTCGGCGACACGCTGGCACATTCGGCGCTGCTCGGCATCACGCTTGGCACCGTCACCGGCTTGGGCTATGGCCCCGGCATCGTCGTGGCCTGCCTGTCCGTCGCCATTCTGCTGGTGGTCTTGAAGCGCCGCCAGCCGCTGGCCGAAGACACGCTGCTCGGCATTCTGGCGCATTCGGCGCTGTCGCTGGGGCTGGTGGCGATGGCGCTGGCCGGCAACCCGCGAGTCGACATGATGGCCTATCTGTTCGGCGACATCCTGGCGATCGACACCGGCGATCTGTGGTCGATCTGGCTGGGCGGTGCCGGTGTGCTGGCGGCCCTGGCCCTGCTGTGGCGCCGCCTGCTGGCGATCACGGTCGACGAGGATCTGGCGCGGGTGGAAGGCGTGCCGGTGCTGGGCGTGCAACTGGCCTTCATGGGGTTGATCGCGCTGGTCATCGCGCTGGCGATGAAGATCGTGGGCGTGCTGCTGGTGACTTCGCTGCTGGTCATTCCCGCCGCCGCCGCCCGCAGGCTTGCCGCCACGCCCGAGGCGATGGCGGCTGCGGCCGCGGGCCTGGGCGCGATCTCGGTCACATTGGGCCTTGGCGCCTCGATGGTCTGGGATCTGCCATCGGGGCCGGCGGTGGTGGTGACGGCGGCAGTGATATTCGGGGTGATCTCGGCAATGCCGCGTCAACTGACCGGCGGAATTCTGCGCGCCGCCCGCCGGCGCAGCAATTCATAGACCACCGCGCCGATGATGGTCAGCGCGATCAGGATCAGCCCCAGCGCGTTGACCGCCGGGGTCACGCCGGTGCGGACCTTGCTTGCGATATACACGGTCAACGGCGTGTCGAAGCCGCGCACGAACAGCGTGGTGTTGTAATTCTCGAAGCTCTGCAGGAAGGCGATGAAGGCGCCGGCCACCATGGTCGGCGCCAGGAAGGGCAGGGTGATGCGCCGGAATGACATCCACGGGCTGGCGCCCAGATCGCGGGCGGCATCTTCCAGCCCGCGATCGAAGCGTTGCAGCCGGGCCTGCACCATCAGCATCACATAGGCCGCGATATAGGTGGATTGGGCGACAATGATCAGGAACAGCCCGCCGCCCACCGCGAGCTGACGCCAGAACACCAGGGTCGAAATGCCGATGATCACGCCGGGCGTCAGCAGCGGCGAGACCATCAGCGCGAAGGCGAAGCTGCGCGATCGGCCGCGCAGGCCATCGAGCAGCAGGGCCGCGGCCGTGCCCACCGGCACTGCCACCACCACCACACCGGCCCCTGCCAGCAGGCTGGTCACCAGCCCGTCCCACATCTGGCTGTCGTGGTACAGCGCCTCGAACCATTTCAGGGTGGTGCCGGTCCAGGGCGTCACGGTGGGCAGCCGGCTGTCATTGAAGGTGGCGGCACCCATCACCACCAGCGGCAGAAACAGATAGAACAGGAACAGGCCCAGATAGAGCCGCATCATCGCCCGGCCCAGGCGGTCGCCGCCGGACGCGCTCGTCGTCGTGCTCATCGCGCGATATCCCCGACGCTTACCTTGAACAGCCGCATCATCACCATGATGAAGCCCATGCAGATCAGCAGCAGCACGAAGGCATAGGCCGCCCCCATATGCCAGTTGCCGCCTTCGAAGAACCAGTCATAGATGATCTGGGTGAACCAGCGGCTGCCGGGCGAGCCCAGCAGGGCGGGCACGGCATACGACCCGGCCGCCAGCATGAAGGTCATGATGCAACCGGTTGCGATACCGGGCTTGGCATGGGGAATGACCACGCGGCGGTGGATGCGCGGCCAGCCGGCGCCCAGGTCGCGCGCGGCATCGATCTGCGCCCGATCGAGGCTTTCGATCGCGTTATAGATCGGGAACACCATGAACAGCACATAGGCATAGACCATGCCGACCAGAACCGCACCATTGCCGTCGATCCAGCGCACCGGCTGATCGATGATGCCCAGGCTCAGCAGCAGGCCGTTCAATGGCCCGTTCAGCGCCAGGATGATGTACCAGGCGAATGTACGAAGCACCTCGTTGATCCAGAACGGGATGATCAGCACCAGCATCACGGTTGCCGCCCGTCGCCGGCTGGCCACCCGCGCCAGATAATAGGCGATCGGATAGCAGGCGATCAGGGTGAGCAGCGTCACCAGGGCGCTGGCCCAGATGGTCTTGATGAAGATCGCGAAATGCAGGCCGTTGCCGAACAGCGACGCATAATTCGCCAGATTGCGGACGTCTTCCGGCCCGCCGACCTTCGATGGCGGCAGGTTGGGGCGCAGCGAATAGTCCAGCATCCAGATCTGCGGCAGCACCACCAGGATCAGCACCCAGACGGCGCTGATGCCCAGAATGGCGATGGCGAGCGCGGGCCCGCGCCGGCGGATCATCTCATTCATCGGCCAGCACCACCGCGTCTGCGGGCCCGAAGGCCAGACCGACCCGGACGCCCCGGGCCAGCGGTGGCAGATTGCCGTCATTCACGAGTTGGGCGACGATCTCGGATGTGGTGCCCGCTCCCGCTGCGGCTCCGGCCTCGATCGGGCGGGTGACCAGATGCAGGAACGGCCCTTCGAAACGCAGATCCTCGACCAGCACCGGGATGGCACCGATGGCACCCAGGCCCTCGGCGGCAGTCAGGCGCATGCGTTCCGGGCGCACGAACAGGCTGGCACGGGTGCCGGCCGGCAGCGGCACCGGCGCCAGACCGGCAAGCGGCCCGAAACCGGTCTCGACCGTTGCGTCGCCGGCGTCGCAGGTCATGATCCTGCCGGGAATGCGGTTCGCCTCACCCACGAATCCGGCGACGAAGGCGGTTCGGGGGCGGTCATAGAGTTCGGCCGGCGCTGCCACCTGCTGGACGCGGCCGGCGCTCATCACCGCCACCTTGTCAGACATCGCAAGGGCTTCGCCCTGGTCATGGGTGATGTAGATGAAGGTGACGCCGGTGCGCTTCTGAAGGCTGCGCAACTCGGCGCGCATATGCTGGCGTAGTTTCAGGTCAAGCGCCGACAGCGGTTCGTCCAGCAGCAGAACCTGCGGCTCCACCGCCAGCGCGCGGGCGATGGCGACGCGCTGGCGCTGCCCGCCCGACAGGTCGGTGACCTTCTTGTCGGCAATGCCGGGCAGGGCGATCACGTCCAGCAGCCGGGCGACGCGCTTGCGCCGGTCCGCGGCCTTGATACCGCGCACCTCCAGCCCGAACCCGATATTTTCGGCCACCGTCATCAGCGGGAACAATGCCAGATTCTGGAAGATCATCGCCGTCGGCCGCTGTTCCGGGCGCTTGCCGGCCATATCCTGGCCGCCGATCACGATCCGGCCCTGGCTCGGCTCCAGAAAACCGCCGATCATCCGCAGCAGCGTGGTCTTGCCGCAGCCCGATGGCCCCAGAATGGAAAAGAAACTGCCGGCCTCGATGCCCAGATCGACATCGTCGACAGCGGCGGGGCCGGCACCGAAGCGCATGGTCACGTGATCGAGCGCGACGCCGTGGCTCATGGAATGGGATCACCTTGCTGGATGGATGTCGCCCGTCTGGCATACCGGTGATGGCGAGGGTTCCCCCCCGCCATCACCGGATCATCGTTCGTCGCGTGGTCAGGCCGACAGCAACTGATCCTGATAGGCGGTGCGCTTGGCCACGAACCAGCTTTCCTGCACCGGCCACCACCACAGCTTGTCGAGGGCATCTTCCGGATAGGCGGCGGCGAAGAACGCCTTGTTCTGGGCGTTCAGCAGCCCGTCGGCACCCTTGACGGTCGAGTTGTAGCCCATGTGGTTGGCAAGCATCGCGCCGGCTTCAGGCGTCAGCGACCAGTTGATGAAGGCATAGGCGTTGTCGAGATTGGGCGCCTTCGAGGTGACGCACACCCCTTCCATCCAGGCCAGCGCGCCTTCCTTCGGCGCGATATAGCCGAACGGCAGGCCTTCCTTCGACAGGGCCAGCGAGGTGGAATCCCAGGTCTGGCCGATCACGCAGCCATTGGCGCGGAAAGCGCCCTGGGCCTCGTTCTCGTTGGTCCAGAACTGGCCGATGTTCTTCTTGTGGCGGATCGCCTCGGCGATGATGACGTCGTAATTCTTCGTCATCGTCGCTTCGTCCTTGAAGCTGTCGGCGTAAGGGGCCGGCAGTTTGCCCTCGCCTTCCAGATACAGGCCAAGGCCGGCCAGGGCCGAATGGCCGCGGACGGTGACCTTGCCGGCATGTTCCGGCCGCCACAGATCGCCGAAGCTCGCCTTGCCGTAAACCAGCGGCGCCTGTTCCTTGTGGAAGGTCAGGGCCTCGGTGCCCCAGTCGATCGGCACGATATAGCGCTTGCCGTCGATCACGCCACCCATGCCGGCGGAGCCGGAGATGGTTGCGGGCAGCAGCCGGTCGAAGGCGACCTTGCTCTCGTCGATCGGCTGGACCAGCTCGAATTCGACATAATTCGGCACCCGGTCGACCGTCGGCCAGATGATGTCGAAGCCGCCGCCCTGGCTGGCGCGGAGCTGGTTCAGCAATTCGTCGTTGGTGCCATATTCGGTGCGCACCGCCTTGATGCCGGTGGCGCTCTGGAACGCCGCCAGCATGTCGTCGGTGAGATAGCCGGCCCAGGCGAAGACCCGGACCTCGCCACCGGCCGCGCGGGCGGGGCTCAGGATGGCGGGGCCGGCAACGGCGAGTGCGGCACCGCCGATCGCCGAGGCCTTCAGCAGACTGCGGCGGGTGAAGGCACGGGCCGCGGCGGCGGTGCCGGCGGCGACGGTCTTGGCGTCGACCTTACGGGTCATCGGTATCGGCTCCTCTTGAACACACTCGAACCCCGCCGCAACCGGCCGGGCGTCCGCCGCCGGGGATGTGCCGGTCGATCGCCGGCCACATCGCCGCCTCGGGGCGGGTGATTATCAGTCCACAGCGGGCCGGAGCCCGCATTGGGGCACGATCGGGATCGTGGCGTGTTCGTGCTCGTCACCTGCGCCACAAGCCGCGTCGCGCAGCATTGCATGTCATCGACCCGATGGTAAAGCACGGTGCACATGACCATGGGTTGCGGTCCTGTGACCAGAGGGAATGCCATCGCGGCTGGCGGAACAATAGTCTGGTTCCGTGGCATATTTTTGACGGCCCGGCCATCAACTGCGATCGGCGCCCACATAACGCGCCTGGGCCGTGGCGTGGCTGCCCGGGCGGCGGTACACTTCGCCACCGGAACATGCCCCGAGGCACGAAGGCATGAACGGCCCCCGATGCCCGCAACAGGGCAATATTATGCTGCCACGACCGCACCGGCGCGGCACCAAGACTTGGCGACAAGGAGCCCGGCCCCATGAAGACGATTCTGGTGCCCATGCACGGCGATGACGGCGATGCCGTGGCACTGGAGACGGCTTACGCCGTCGCACAGCACTTCAAGAGCCATATCGAGGCATTGCTGATCCGCCATGATCCGCAGATCCTGGCCGGTGACGGGCTGGTCATACCCTCGGACTATCTGGTCGAGATGGGCAATCGCTGGCAGTCGATGGCCGAGCGGGTGCGCAAGGTTTATGACGCCACCGTCGCACGGCTCGGGATAGAGCGGGCCGAAATCGATGCCGCAGGCGCCGCGCTGGGCCGCGCCACCGCATCATGGCGCGAGGTCTCGGGTCAGGAGGCTGAAGTGGTGGGCCATCAGGCCCGGCTGTTCGACCTGACCGTGGTTGCCCGGCCGGACGATCCGGCACGTGATCTGTGGCGGGTGACCGCCGAGGCGGTGCTGTTCGATGGCGGCCGGCCGGTGCTGGTGACGCCACAGGCGCCGCAGAGCGAGCTGGGCCGCAAAGTTCTGGTTGCCTGGAACGGCAGCACCGAAACGGCGCAATGCGTGGCGATGGCCATGCCCTGGCTGATCACCGCCGACGAGGTGCTGGTGGTGGCGGTGCGCGGTGGCATGGTGCCGGGCCCCGGCGCCGAGGATCTTGCCCGCCATCTGGCCCGCAACGGCGTGCCGGCCGGGGCCAGGATTCTGGATGAAGGCGAGCGCAGTGTCGCCGAGGTGATCATCGGGGAAGCCCGCGTCATGGGGGCCGATCTGATCGTCAAGGGCGCCTATACCCAGAGCCGCTTCCGCCAGATGATCTTCGGCGGCGTCACCAACGATCTGCTGCACCGCTCGCCGCTGCCGGTGCTGTTCGCGCATTGACCATCGGGCGCGCCAGGGCCGGGGTCATCGCTCCGGCCCGCGCGCCAGCCCGGCTTCGATCCGTGGCAGCCGCGTCCAGGCAACGGCGGCGCCGACGGCCGCGATCGCCGCGCCGATGAGCAGCGGCCAGGTGATCCCGACCAGATCGGCCGCCGCCCCCATGGCCAGGGCGCCCAGTGCCGGCACGCCGCGGATGATCACCAGATACAGGCCGATCACCCGGCCCCGGCGGTCGGGGCGGGCATGCAACTGGATCAGGGTCTGGATCGACACGCCATTGGCGGTGATCGCGAAGCCGAGCAGGCCAAGGCCGGCGAGCGCCACCGGTTCCGACGGTGCGGTGGCGGCGATCGCGGTGCCGGCGGCGCCAAGCAGGGTGGCCACGGCCGCGATCCGCACCAGCCGCCGTTCGCCGGCACCGGTCGCCATCCACAAGCCCGCGGTCAGCGCGCCGATACCGACGGCGGCGGTGAAGGCCGCATAACCGGCGGCGCCGGCACCGAAATGGCCATCGGCCAGGGCCGGCAGCAATTCAGGCAGGGCGCGGGCGCCCAGGCAGGCGAAACACAACAGGGCCAGCAGCGGCCCCAGCCCCGGATGGCGGGCGGCATAGCGGATGCCGTCACGAAAGGCGGCGATAAAGCCGGGCCTGACGGTGGCCGTGCCGCCGGTGGTGCCGTCCCGGCCGGTCGCTGTGGATATCGCATCGGGTTCAGGCCCGGCGGGCGGGATCTTCAACCGCACCAGTTGAACCAGAAACAGGATCAGGGTCAGCGGATAGGCGGCGAATGCGGCGGAGCCGTCGCCCGTCGCCAGCAGCGGTGCCGCGATCGCCGGCCCGGCGAAGCGGGCCAGATTGAACAGGCTGGCATTCAGTGCCACGGCGGCGGGCACATCCGGCCGGGGCACCAGCTCCGGCACCAGGGCCAGCCGTGCGGGCTGGCCGAAGGCGGTGACGGTGCCCAGCACCAGGGCGAGGGCCAGCAGCCAGCCGATCGTGATCAATCCGGTCACCACCAGGGCGAAGGCCGTCAGGGACTGGACCAGCAGCAGGCTCTGGGTTGCAATGATCAGCCGCCGGCGGTCCACGCGATCGGCCAGTACGCCCACGGCCGGGCTGAGCAGCACGGTCGGGATCAACTCGCACAGCGCGAGCAGCCCCAGCCAGGTGCCCGATCCGGTGATCTGCCACGCCAGCCAGCCGATGGCCAGCCGCTGCACCCACATGCCGATCAGCGAGGTGGCATTGCCGATGGTGTAGTGGCGATAGGCAGGTGCTGCGAGTGCCCGCCTGAGCGGCTGAAGACGGTGGATGGCCATGGGAGGGGTCCGGAACCGGTGGGGCGGGATGCACGCTCTGGCAGGGTGGAGAGTGTGATCGCCCGCACCACCGGCAGCAAGATCATCAGTCGCAGGGCAGATCCGCGCCACGGCCCCCGTCAGACGGCGTCGGCGGCGAGACGGGCTTGATCCCGCGCCCGGTGTCGGGCACCCTCCGGCAAGGGGTCACGGGGACGAGGACGACAGGGCATGAGCGATGGCGCGGTACGAGCCGGGATCGAGGCGATCCTGTTCGACAAGGACGGGACGCTGATCGATTACGATGCGAGCTGGGTGCCGCTGAACCGCGCCGTCGCCGACCGGCTTGCCCGCGGTGACCGGCGGTTGGCCGGGCGGTTGCTGACCGCCGGCGGCCACGATCCGGCAACCGATATCGTCGCCCCCGGTTCCGTGCTGGCCATGGGCGACAGCCGCAGTCTGGCGCGTCAATGGTCGCCATTGCTGCCCGGCCAGCCGGACGTTCAGCGTCTGGCGCGTGACATCGACCGGATGTTCGTGAGCCTGGGCAGTGCTACCGCGCAGCCGGTCTGCGATCTGGCGGCGCTGTTCGCGCGGCTGCGGGCGCAGGGTCTCCGCCTTGGCATCGCCACCAATGACAGCGCCGCTGGCGCCCATGCTCTGGTCGATCAGTTCGATCTGGCGGCGCATCTGGACTTTATCGCCGGCTATGACAGTGGCCATGGCGCCAAGCCCGGCCCGGGGATGCTGACCGCCTTCGCAGCCCGTCTGGCGATCACGCCCGACCGGGTGGCGGTGGTGGGGGACAGCCTGCACGATGTGGCGCTGGCCCGCGCCGGTGGTGCGGGGCTGGCCGTGGTGGTTCAGGGCGGTGCCCGCATCGATCCGATGGTGGCCGCGGCGGCCGATCTGGTGATCGACCGGCTTGAGGACATCTTCACGCTGGTGACCCCGCAGACGGTTGCCTGATCCTTGTAGACCGGCCAATGCCTTACCCTTGCGGACCGGCCAATGCCTTACCCTTGCGGACCGGTCAACCCAGGGCCGGGGCCGCCAGAAACAGGATGACCATGCCGGCGGCGAGGCCGGGGCCGAAGGGCAGGCGTTGATCGCTGCTGATCCGCCGGGCCAGAAGCCCCGCCAGTGCCACGGTCAGCATAGCTCCCAATGCCAATCCCCACGGCAGCGCCGCCCCAAGCCACGCGCCACCGGCCGCTGCCAGCTTCACATCGCCCATGCCGATGCCGTCGCGGCCCCGGCCGACACGATAGACCATCGCCACCAGCCACATGCCGCCACCACCGGCCGCAGCCGCCAGCGCCCGTTCACCCAGTGCGGCATCATCGGGAGAGGCGAGCAGGCCCAGGATCAGCAGGCCGAAGGTGATCACATCGGGCAGGCGGCCATAGGCCAGATCGGCCACGGCAAGGGCGGCGGCACCTGCCGCCAGGACGGCCACCTGCGCCGGTGGCGCCGGCAGATCCAGTGCCGCACCCACGATCACCGCCAGACTGGCGAGCGCGCCGGCCGCCCAGGCGCTCCGGTCGGGCGGGAAGGGCGGCCTGGCCGGGGGGGTGGCCTCATCTGCCCAGGCGGCGGCGTCGGCCGCAGCGATCGCGGCCTGCCGGCTGCGGGTGACGCGGAGATGCAGCCGGTCGACGGCGCTGCGGACAGGGCCGGGTCGGCCGCGCTCGCGGGCATGAGCGGCGGCGATGGCATAGCGGGCAAGCCCCCAGCCACCAAACAGGGCGGCAAGGGCGGGACCGATCGCCGGTATCACGCCGCTCATCCTGTCTCCGCCCTTCGTTCCATCGAACCCGCCCCGGTCAGCCGGCTGGCAGGGCCGATGTCCCCGTATCGATCGCCCATAACACCAGATCCTGCAGGAACCGGTCCGACGCCGCATCGAAGGCGGCAATGACCTGATCGGTGCTGTCGGCTGTGGCGGGCTGCGAGATATCGAAGCGCCGCTGGGCCACGATCCGCCGTTCGGGCATGGTCACCAGCCGGGCGTTGACCTCCATTCGGATGGTCGGCGTGCCGCCGCCGCCGTTGGGATATTGGGCCTGGAAGTTCAGCAGTTCCGATTGAAGCGTCAGATCGGGCCTGAGCCCGATCGAGGCCGGGGCCACCGCGACATGCGAGCGCGCGTTCAGGAAGGCATCGACCATCAGCGACTGCATCATACCGGTGGTGCGGTCGGTCCAGTTCGCGCGGGCGAAATAGGCGATTTCCGAGCGCCCGCGTTGCAGAACCACGCGTGAGGTGTCGAGCGCGGCCGAGGCGGTCGGCCGTTCCACCGACAATTGCCAGGGCCGCCCGGTCGTGGGGACACCGGCGATGTCTTCAGGGGCACTCAGCCGGTAGAGCTGTGGCGGATCACCCAGAAACAGTTTCTCGGGCGAGCAGGCGGCAAGCAGCAGCCCGCCGGTTGCAAGCAGGCCCAGGCGCAGGGCGCCACGGCGGCTGATCATGCGGGCCATGTCGTCGGACGGCGCGGGCGTGGTGGCGTGGCCGGGCATCGGCGAGGCATCATTCACCGGGCTGATATCCCTGTTGCTGGCCGCCGAGCAGGAAGCGCTGCGGATCGCGCTCGATCTGGACGGCAAGGCTGTTCAAGGTGGTGACCAGGCCGCGGGCCTCGGCCAGCAGCGAGGTCAGTTCATACAGGCCGTTCGACGTGAAGTCGTTGATCGGCGTGCGGTTCTCGTCGATCAGGCTGTTCAGGTTGCGGTTGGTGCCGCGCAACTCGTCCATCAGCGCGGCCGAGCCCTTGTCGATGGCACCGACGGCGCTGCGCAGTTCGGTCAGCGTCGCCTTCAATTCGGTATCCAGATTGCCGGCCGTGCCCTGCAGGCTGGTCATCATGCCATCGAAGCGCTCCGCCGCGGCGCGCGCCTCCGACATGGTTGCCTGGGCATCGGCCATGATCTGGTCCAGTCGCTCAGGATTCCTGGCGATCGCGCCGCTGACCGTCTTCAGATCCGACAGCGTCGCCGAGATCATCGCCCGGTTCTCGGGTCCGAACACCTCGTTTGCCTGGTCGAGCAGCGTGATGGTGCGTGTGATCAGGTCGGGGGCCCCGGCGATGATCTGGTCGATCCGCGAGGCCTTTGACGGGATCACCGGGTGTCCCTCCGGGCTCTCGCCAGTGACCGAGGTCGATGCAATCGCGCCAGACTCATCGGTATCCAGCAGCACATAGGCGCCGCCGGTGATGCCGCGCAAGGCCAATGTCGCCACCGTGTTCGGGCTGATCGGCGTGCCGCGGTCGATATCCGCGGTCACCAGAATACGGTCGGCGTCACCCGGCGCGATCTTGATCTCGCTGATCTGGCCCACCGGGATGCCGCGATAGCTTACCGGATCGCCGGTTCTGAGGCCGGTGATCGCCTGGGCGAAGAAGATGTCATAGCGGGTGACGGCGCGATCGTTGCCGCTGCCGGCCAGCCACAGCACGAAGCCCACCAGCCCGATGAGCAGGGCCAGCACGAAGCTGCCGACGATCAGATGATTGGCTCGGGTTTCCATCGGTTCTTCCTGGTGGTCAACGGGTCGGCATCGGGGCGTTCCGCACCGCGGCGTCATCGGACGCGCGCAAGGCGGCACGGCCGCGCGGCCCGCCGAAATAGGATTGCAGCCATGGATGCGGGTCTTGTGCAAGCTCTGCGATCGGCCCGATGCGGATCTGCTTGTCGACCAGGGCCGCCACCCGGTCGCAGATCGCGTGCAGCGTGTCCAGGTCATGGGTGACCAGCATCACGGTCACGCCCAGGGCATGGTTCAGGTCCAGGATCAGTTGATCGAAGCCTTCGGCCGAAATCGGATCCAGACCGGCGGTGGGCTCGTCCAGCAGCAGTAATTCCGGGTCCATGGCCAGGGCGCGAGCCAGTCCGGCGCGCTTTCGCATGCCGCCCGACAACTCCGACGGTAGTTTGTCACCGTCGGCGGGCTTCAGCCCAACCAGAACCAGTTTGTCGATCGCCAGCCGGCGCGCGGTCTGGGTACTCACCCGCGCGTGCTCGATCAGCGGCATGGCCACGTTCTCGGCAACGGTCAACTGGCTGAACAGGGCACCGTCCTGGAACAGCATGCCGATCCGCCGCTGGCGGCGGCTGCGTGCTGCCTCGTCAAATCCAGTGATCTCCTCGCCCAGCAGCCGGATGCGGCCGGCCGCCGGATGGATCAGCCCCAGGATGATGCGCAGCATCACCGATTTGCCTGAGCCCGACCCACCGACCACGCCCATGATCTCGCCACGATCGACAGTAAAGCTCAGACCATCATGGATGGTGGTGGCACCAAAGCGGGTGACCAGGCCCTCGACCTCGACAATCGGCTCGCCCGCAGGCTTGGTGGTGGCATCGACCATGCTGTCACACCCCCAGTATCGAGAACAGGACCGAGAACAGCGCGTCCAGCAGGATCACCACGAACACGCCCTCGACCACCGATGTGGTGGTCGAGCGGCCGACGGCCGCGGCCGAGCGGCCGACCCGGAGGCCCTGGAAGCAGCCTATCATCGCGATCATGGCGGCGAAGACCGGCGCCTTGACCATGCCGACCAGGAAGGTCGTGATGGTCACGGCGCTTTCAAGCTGACGGATATACTGGTCGATCGAGATGTCGAGGGTCAGCAGCGCCATCACCGCGCCGCCGGTCAGGCCCATCATGTTGGCGAAAAAGGTCAGCAGCGGCAGGGTGATCATCAGCGCCAGCATGCGCGGTACCACCAGCATGTCCACCGGATCAAGGCCGAGGGTGCGGATCGCGTCCACCTCCTCGTTGATGGTCATGGCGCCGATCTCGGCGGTGAAGGCGCTACCCGACCGGCCGGCGACGATGATCGCGGTCAGCAGGATGCCCATTTCCCGCAGCACGCCCACGCCGACCAGATTGACCGTGAAGATCTCGGCGCCGAACTGACGCAGCTGGTCGGCGCCCTGATAGGCAAGCACCACACCGATCAGGAAGCCCAGCAGCCCCACGATCGGCATGGCGTCCAGGCCTGTGCGCTCGATATGGCTGACCAGGGCGGTCATGCGCAGCCGTCGTGGCTGAAAGATCGTGCGACCGATCGCGATGGTGACCAGGCCGATGAAGCCGACCAGATCGCGCGCCTCCTTCAGCGCGTTGACCGTCGCCCGGCCGGTGGTTTCCACCATGCCGAGGAACCCGCCGGACCGCGGTTTGCGGCCGCATTCGGCCGCGGCCGCCGTCATCAGGGTCTGGAGCAGGTCGCGCCTGCGATCGTCGCCGCCATGGACGGCAATGTCGCCGGCCTGGCCGTCGGCCGGCGTCTGGTCCACGCCGGCCAGCGCCAGCAGCATCAGCCCGCCATTGGCGTCGAGCGCGGTCACGCCGCCGATGTCGATCGCGGTCGCCGCCGGTTCCCTGCCACGGCGCAGCCGTTCGATCGTGCTCAATCGTGCGGTGGTCCACGCGCCGCTCACCACGAGCAGCCGTCCGCCATCGCCGTCCCGCCAGGAGGCCCGGGGCGCATCGGTATCGGCGGCACCGGCGCCCCTGACACGGCGGTTATCGGTGGCGCGCGGTGGCGCGGCGCCTGTCGGCATGCGGATCTCCCGGCTGGTGGGCGGCTGTGGCCTCAGGTCGCCAACTTAGTCGGTTTGCAGCCCGAACGCCAAGCCGCCACGACATGTCCCAATGATGTTACACGGGAAATGCCCGGTCGGATGCGATGCATGTCACATTTTTTTGCGAGCGCGAAGACGCCGCCCTCGCTCACCCGAGGGTGGCGGGCCGATGGGGAGAGGGCCAGTCTCAGCCGTACAGGGAGGCATGCTCGGCCCGTAGCCGGGCCTTCTCGACCTTGCCCATGGTGTTGCGCGGCAGCCGGTCGACCACGATCACCCGCTTCGGGCACTTATACGCGGCGAGTTCCGACCGCAGGTGGCCGATCACCTTGGCCTCGGCCGGGGCGGCGCTGCCGGCTGAGGCCTCGATCACCGCGGTCACCGCCTCGCCGAAATCCGGGTGCGGCAGGCCGATCACGGCACTTTCTCCGACGCCGTCCAGGTCGTCGAGCACGATCTCCACCTCACGCGGGTAGACGTTATAGCCGCCGGTGATGATCAGATCCTTCGACCGGCCGACAATGGCAAGCCGGCCATCGGCCTCGGCGACGGCAAGATCGCCCGTGCGGAAGAAGCCGTCGGGCGTGAAGGCGGCTGCGGTCGCGTCCGGCCGGCGCCAATAGCCGGTGAACACGTTCGGCCCCCGGATCTGAAGCTCGCCGGCTGTGCCGGCCGGGAGCGGCGCGTCGTCGGGGCCGACCACGCGCGCCTCGCAGCCGGGCAGGGGATAGCCGATGCTGCCGGGACGGCGCTCGCCATCGAGGGGGTTGGCAACCGCGATGCTCATTTCGGTGGCGCCATAGCGTTCCAGCACGGCATGACCGGTGGCAGCCTGAAAGCGGCGGAACAGGTCCGGGCCCAGCGGTGCCGATCCGGCCACGGCCAGCCGCAGGTGCCGGCAGTCATCGGCCCCGAAGCCGGGCAGGTCCAGAAGCCGGGCATAGAAGGTTGGCACGCCCATGAACAGTGTGGCCGCGGGCAGGTGGGCGCGGGCCGTGGCCACGTCGAATTTCGGCAACAGGATCATCCGGCCGCCAGCCGCAAGCAGGGTTCCGGCGGCCACGAACAGGCCATGGGCATGAAACAGCGGCAGGGCGTGCAGCAGCACATCCCGGTCGGTGATCGCCCAGGCCCGGCACAGTGCTTGAATATTGGCCGTGAGGTTGCGGTGGCTGAGCACGGCGCCCTTGGGACGACCGGTGGTGCCAGAGGTATAGAGGATCGCCGCCGGAGCATCCGGCCCGCAGGCAACCGGGGCCGGGGCGGATGCCTGCGACGCTCGTGCCGCCAGATCGCCCGATCCGTCGCTGCCGAGCGAGGCGATCGCAACCCCTGCCGGCACGGCCGGGCGGCAGGTCTCAACGGCGGCAGGATCGGTGATGAACACCGCCGGTTCGGCATCGCCGAGCAGCCAGGCCAGTTCGGTCACGGTATAGGCCGTATTCAGCGGCAGGAATACGGCCCCGGCCATCAGCGTGCCCAGGAACAGGGCGATGGCGTCGGGGCTCTTTTCCACCCGCACCGCCACCCTGTCACCCGGCGCCACCCCCAGCGCTGCCAGGGCCGATGCGAAGCCGGCCGCACGGGCCTGCAGTGCCACCGCCGTCACCGGTCCGCCATGCCAGTCGATCACGATGGTGTCGGGATGGCGGGCAAGCGTCGTCAGGATGATCGCATGCAGGCTGTCGGCGGCGGTATCGGCTGGATGAGCGGCGGGGATCATTGTCTGGGGTCATTTCTCTGTTGGTGCGGCGGCGGTGGAGCGCCGCCGATAGAATGCCGAGCCGTGGTCAATTGCCGGTGAAGACCGGCGGCCGGCGATCTCCCAGGGCCGCAATGCCCTCGGCATAGTCGCGGCTGTCGTTGCAGGCGGCGATCGCGGCCTGGGCGGCGGCGGCGGTATCGGCATCTTCAGGGCGGATCGCGGCCCGCACCGTCTGCTTTGAGGCGCGGATGCTGAGCGGGGCATTGTCGCGCAGCGTGTCGAGGATGCTGTCGACATGCGCCTGCAGTCCGTCGGACGGCAGGATGGCGTTCACCATGCCCAACGCCTTCGCCTCGGCCGCATCATAGCGCTTGGCCGTCATCAGCAGTTCCCGCGTGGCGGCGGCGCCGATCGCGTCGACGATCCGGCGCACGCCGGTGGCGTGATAGCCGATGCCCAGCCGGGCGGCCGGCACCGCGAACACCGCACGGTCGTCGGCATAGCGCAGGTCACAGGCCATGGCGACGCCGAAACCGGCACCGATGCAGGCACCGTGGATCATGGCGATGGTCGGCACCGGCAGCGCTTCCAGCGCCGCCGAGGCAGCCTCGACCGCGGTGTCATAACGCTTCGGGCCATCCGATCCGGCACGCGCGGCGTTGAATTCGCTGAGATCGGCGCCGGACACGAAGGCGCGTTCGCCGTGGCCGCGCACCACCACCGCATGCAGCTCACCGGCGGCCATCGTCGCAAGCCCGGTCAGATGGTCGGCCATCGCCACCCACATGCCATAGCTGACGGCATTGCGCTTGGCCGGGTTGCGGATTTCCAGCACGGCGACGCCGCGGCCAAGGGAGAGGGTGACCGCCGGGGCTTCGGCGGCGGGCGTCTGATCGGTCATCGGTCGGGTGCCTTTTTTGGAGGGGAGGTGGGCCAGGAGGGGAGGTGGGCCTGAACGGTCGAATGCAGGTACGCAGCCGGATCAGCCGGCATCGGCAAGGCCCGGTGGCGGTCGCAGGATGAAGTCGCGGAGCACGTCGCCCTGGATCACCACATGGGCGCGCATCAGGCTGGCGGCGTCATCGGCATCGCCACGCAGGATCGCCGCCATCACCTGGGCATGTTCGCCGTCGGATCCGGCCATGCGGCCGGGGCTGCGGCCCTGATGCAGCCGATAGGGCCGCAGCCGGTCGCGCAGCCGGCGGGTTTCCTGTTCCAGATACTGGTTGTGCGCGGCCTGATAGATCAGTTCGTGAAACCGCTCATTCACCACGTAATAGGCGTCGACATCGAGGTTCATTGCCTGGGTGTGGGCATCGGCGCAGGCGGCCTTCAAGGCGATCCGCCCCTCGGGCGTGATCCGGCGCGCGGCCAGCCGGGCGCACAGCCCCTCCAGTTCCGCCATCACCTCGAACATTTCGAGCACCGACGACATGGTCAGCCGCGCGACCACGGCCCGTTGACGGGGGCGGGTGTCGATCAGCCCGCTTTCGGCCAGCCGGCGCACGGCTTCCCGCACAGGCGTGCGTGAAACGCCATAGCATTCGGCCAGCGTCGTCTCCTCGATCACCGATCCTGGTGGAAGGTTGCCCGACAGGATGTCGTCGGCCAGACGCTTCTGAACCTGTTCGGCGATGGTCGGCCGTCTGTGGGTCTGTTGATCGGTCATGAGCTGCCGTTGACGGGGTGGAACCTGGAAGAACCAGCGTGAAGGATAGCGCACAGGACGCCGGCGTGAACGATCCATGCCCGCCCCTGGCCCGATCGGCGGTCGTGTGGCTTTCATGCGGCGCAATAGTATCCGGTTTGCGCTGCAATGCATCCTGATTTTAGAAAAGTATATACACTTTGCCAGCCCACGCCTACACTCCAATGCATGCCAAAGCCAGCCGGAGAAATCGGCGGCGATCCTCGGGAGGAATCCATGCAAGCGATCCTGGGCGGCGCCGACCGCCTGGCCCGTGCTGCCTTCGCCTTGTCGGCAGTGCTGGTCATGTGTCTGGCCGCGTTCGTGTTTTACGAGGTGGTGTCGCGGTATGCCATCGGCCGCCCGACCACCTGGGTGAACGAGGTCAGCGGTTACCTGCTGGTGGCGGCAACTTTTCTGGCCGGCGGCTGGGTGCTGCGCCAGGGCGCCCATGTCCGCATGGAGATGCTTGAGGAAATGGCCGGCCCGCGTGGGCGTGCCGCGTTGGCGCTGTTCGGCAATCTGGTCGCCTTTCTGGTCGGCATCGCCCTGGTCTGGACCGGCGCGTCGATGGCTTATGACAGTTGGGACTTCGGCTGGGAGTCGCCGACCATCCTGGCCACCCCGCTCTGGATGCCGCAGGCGGCGATCCCGGTGGGTGCGCTGGTGCTGAGCCTGTCGGCGCTGGCCGGCATGCTTGAGGCCCTGGTCAAACTGACCGGTGGCGAGCCGCATGGCCGCCCCGGGGAGGGCGGCCGATGACCGGTGGCATCGTTGCCCTTATCCTGCTGTTCGGCTTCGTGCTGTTCGCGGTGCCGATCGGCTTCGCGTTGTCGGGCGCGACCCTGGCCGGGCTGCTGGCCTTTGGTGATGTCGGATCGCTGTCGGCGCTGGCCAATATCAGCTGGGGCGCCACGGCCGAATTCGTGCTGACGGCGGTGCCGCTGTTCATTCTGATGAGCGAGATCATCAGCTTCACCGGCATCGGCCGCGACCTGTTCCTGGCGATCGAACGCTGGCTCAGCCGCCTGCCGGGCGGGCTGGCGATGACCGCGGTTTTCGCCTGCGCCGCCTTCGGCGCGGTCAGCGGCACCGGTGTCGGCGTGGCCGCGGTCATCGGCGGGGTGGCGATTCCGGAAATGGTCCGGCGCGGCTATACCCGCGAGATGTCGACCGGCACCGTCGCCGCCTCCAGCGCGCTCGGCATGATCATCCCGCCCAGCCTGCCGCTGATCCTGTATGGCGTGGTCACCGAAACCCCGATCGCCGACCTGTTCCTGGCCGGCCTGGTGCCCGGGCTGCTGATCATCGCCCTGTTCTGCCTGTATATCGGTGTCGCGGTCGGCCTTGGTCACGGCATAGAGCCCGGTGCCACACGACCCAGCTTCACCTGGGGGGAACGGCTGGCCTCGGTGACGCTGGCCGGTCCGACCCTGCTGCTGATCGTGGCCGTGATCGGCAGCATCTATGCCGGCATCGCCACGCCGACCGAGGCGGCGGCGGTGGGGGTGATCGGCGCGCTGCTGCTGGCGCTGCTGTCGGGCAAGCTCACCTGGCCCAGCTTCCGCACCGCGCTAGTCAATGCCACCCGCACCTCGTGCATGGTCATGTTCGTGCTGATCGGCGCCATGCTGTTCGGCTATCTGCTGGGCCTGCTGCGGGTGCCGCAATCGGTCAGCGAATGGGTGCTGCATATGGGCCTGTCGCGCTGGGCGGTCTTCGCCCTGCTGATGCTGGCCTATTTCGTCCTGGGCATGTTCCTGGAAGTGACCTCGATCATCCTGATCACCATGCCGATCGTGTATCCGACGATCATCCAGCTTGGCTTCGACCCGATCTGGTTCGCGATGGTGCTGATCGTCAACATGTCGTTTGCCGTGATCACGCCGCCGGTGGGCCTGTGTCTGTATGTGGCGAAATCCTGTCTGCCCGGAACCAGCATCGGGCAGGTGGTGCGTGGCACCGTGCCGTTCATGGCCCTGCTGGTTCTGGTCATCGTCATCCTGTGCATCGCACCTGAACTGGTGACCGACTTCATCCGCTAGAGTAGATCCCGATCAGGTGCAACCACCTGATCGGGTGAAGATGCTCGATAAACGAATACCTTAGAGCGATTTTCGTGAGCCGGATGACGCGAAAATCGCTCTAGAAGAAACGCTCAATGGGAGGTAACCCCGCCATGTCCCCGTCCATGCACACGCGCCTGCCGGGCCTGCGCGCCCGCATTCTCGGCGGTGCCGCCGCAGCAGTGCTCACGCTCGCCGCCGCCGGTGCCGCCAATGCGGCCGATGTCACCATCCGGCTCGGCCATTATTTCGCGACCGAAGACTTCCGCGGCCGCACCGCCCAGCACTTCGCCGACCGGGTCGAGGCGCTGTCGGACAGCATCGATGTCGAGGTGTTTCCCGCTGAAAGCCTGGTGAAAGGCCGAGAGGGCCTTCAGGCGACGGCGCAAGGCACGGTCGACATGTATTCGATCTATGCCGGCTATGTCACCGGCCAGGCCAAGCTTCTGAACATCTTCACCCTGCCGTTCCCGCCAGCCAGTTATACCGACGAGGCGCAGGCGAAGTTCGCGGCCGATCCCGCCGTGCGTGACGTCATCGATCGGTCGCTCGGCCGCTTCAACGTGCGTATGCTGGGCGTGATCAACAGCTCGGGCGATGTCGGCATCTTTCTGCGTGAGCCGGTCAAGGGCATCGGCGATCTGAACGGCCGCAAGCTGCGCGGCGCGGGCGGCCTGTCCGACGAGGCCCTGCGCGCGCTTGGCGGTTCGGTCGTGTTCATGAGCGCGGCCGAGCAGTTTCTGGCATTGCAGACCGGCACGGTCGACGGCATCGCCACCACCTGGTCATCCTATGTGAACAACAATCTGGCCAGCGTCGCGCCGACCCATCTTGACGCCAATCTCGTGCGGTCGCCCTATCTGCTGATCATGAACGGCCGCAAATGGCAGTCGCTCGACGCCGACCAGCAGAAGGCGATTGAGCAGGCCGTGACCGAGACCATTGCCTGGTCGACCGAGAACTTCAAGGCCGAGCAGGACAAGCTCTATGCCGAGATCAAGACGCAGGCCAAGGTGAGCGTGCCGTTGTCGGCCGAGGACCGCGCGAAGGTCGACGAGATGGTGAAGCCGATCTATCAGGGCTTTGTCGACGACAATGGCGAGGATGGCGCCAAGCTGATGGAGCTGTGGAAGCGCTATGCCGGAGCCTCGTGACCCGCAATCCGCCGACACTGCGTCAGGATCGCCAGTTCCCCGGGGGCCGCTTGCCGGCCTCCGGGTGCTCGACCTGACCCGGGTCCGTTCCGGCCCCGCCGCCACCCGTCTGCTCGCCGACTGGGGCGCCGAGGTCATCCGTGTCGAGCCACCCGCGACCGCGTCGGGCGGCGATGGCATGCTTGGCCGCACCGGCAGCGACTTCGCCAATCTCAATCGGGGCAAGCGTTCGATCACGCTCGATCTCAAGGCCCCCGAAGGTCTGGCGGTGTTCCGGCGGATGGTCGCCGGGGCCGATGTCGTGGTCGAGAACTTCCGCCCCGATGTGAAGCAGCGTCTCGGCATCGCCTGGGATGATCTGAAGCCGGCCAACCCGGCCCTGGTGATGGCGTCGATCTCCGGCTTCGGCCAGGACGGCCCCTATGCCGGGCGGCCGGGCTTCGACCAGATCGCTCAGGGCATGGGCGGGATCATGTCGGTGACCGGCCTGCCCGGTCAGGGGCCGGTGCGCGCCGGTATTCCCATCGCCGATCTGACGGCGGGCATGTTCTGCGCGCTGGGCATCCTGGCCGCGGTGATCCATACCCGTGCGACCGGCGAGGGCCAGTGGCTGCACACCTCGCTGCTGGAGGCGCAGGTGTTCATGATGGATTTCCAGGCCGCCCGGTATCTGGTCGAGGGCGAGGTGCCGGGGCAGGCGGGCAACAACCATCCGACCGCCATTCCGACCGGCGTCTTTCCCACCGCCGACCGTCCGATCAATCTGGCGGTCGCGGGCGAGGTGATCTGGCGCCGGTTCTGCCAGACCGTCGGGCTCGACGACCTGCTGGCCGATCCCGATTTCACCGGTGCCGCCGCGCGGTCGGCCAATCGCGACCGGTTGAACGCGATCATCGCTGAACGCTTCGAGACCCGACCCGCCGCCGAATGGATCGCCATGCTGAACGACGCGGGTGTGCCGGCGGGGCCGATCAACGACATGGAACAGGTCTTCGCCGATGAGCAGGTCCGTCATCTGAAGCTGGCGGTGCCTGTGGATCTGGCCGAAGCGGAGGGCGCCGATGCGGGCGACAGCGCGGCGGCATTGCTGCGGCTGCCGGTGACACTTGCGGCCACCCCTGGCGGCATCGCCGGCCCGCCGCCGGCGCTGGGGGCGGATACCGACCGGGTGCTTGCGACACTTGGCCTCTCCGCCGCTGACATCGCCGGCTTGCGCGACCGTGGTGTGATCTGATCAGATCAAGTATCTGGCAGATGCCATTCCTCTTCTACGAAAGTCCGGATCATGTCCCCCATGCCCGATGCCGGCCGTATCCGCGTCGAAACCGCCGGTGCCATCGCCACGCTCACCATTGACAACCCGGAACGGCGCAATGCCATCGGTCTGCATATGTGGCATGCCATGGCGGCGGCGCTCGATGAGCTTGCGGCCGATCCGGCGGTGCGGGTTCTGGTTGTCCGTGGTGAAGGCCATCATGCCTTCGCCTCGGGCGCCGATGTCTCGCGCTTCGATCAGGAGCGGGGCGATCCGCAGGCGGTGGCGGCCTATGCTCAGGCGACCGGTGCCGTGCTGGGGCGGCTGGCGCGGCACCGCCTGCCGGTGATCGCGATGATCCATGGCGCCTGTGTCGGCGGCGGGCTCAATCTGGCGCTGGCCTGTGACATCCGGATCGCCGACGAGGCGGCGGTCTTCGCCATTCCGGCGGCACGGCTGGGTGTCGGCTATGGCCGTGACGCGCTGGCACGGCTTGGCACGGCGGTGGGGCTTGCCCGTGCGCGCGAGATGGTGCTGACCGCCCGGCGGCTGACCGCCCCGGAGGCGCTGTCATGGGGGCTGGTATCTGATGTGGTGCCGCATGTGGCGCTGGCCGATGTGGTTACCGAGCGGGCGGCGGCGATCGCCGGCCTGGCACCCCTGACCATCAAGGCGGCCAAGCTGTCGCTGGAACACCTGATCGGCAGCGATGGCGCGCCGACCGCCGAGATTGCCGATCAGGCGGTGGCGGAGTGCTTCGACAGCGCCGATTACGTCGAAGGACGCCGCGCCTTTTCCGACAAGCGGCCGCCCTTGTTCGAAGGCGTGTGACCCCTCGGCAGATCGACGGCGCGCCGCTGTTGCGCAACCGGTGACACGGCGTAACCATGGGTTGCGAGGCGGCGGCGGGCATGATGGCGGGCATGATGTCGACACAGACGGCTTGACGCCGGAGGCGACATCGCCGGATCATTCCCGGGGTCATGTATCCATGCGGCCTGTGCGGATGCCGGACCGGACGCCTCGCGACATTGCGGGGGCCCACCCCAGACCATGGAGCGCGCCAGGCAGTGTTCACCTTCGACGGACTGCATCCCCAGGCGCAATTGTTCATCGACATGCTGCGGGCAAGCCCGCCGCCGCCTTACGACGAGATGGCGCTGGGTGAAGCCAGGGCGTTGTTTCGCGATACGATGCTACGCTTCCGGGGGCCGGTGCAGACCGGCGTTGCCGTGAAATCGATGGTGCTGGCGGGGGGCGCCGACGACCGGCCGGCCCGGATCTACCGTTCCGATGCGGCCGGCGACGGTGCCTTGCCGGCCCTGCTGTTCATGCATGGCGGCGGCTGGGTGCTGGGCGACCTTGAAACCCACGATGACATCTGCCGGCGTCTGGCCATCACATCGGGTGTGGTGGTGGTGTCGCTCGATTATCGTCTGGCGCCGGAGCATCCGTTTCCGGCCGGGCTGGACGATACCGTCGCGGCCTTCCGCGATCTCGTGGCGCGTGCCGGCACGCTGGGGCTCGATCCGGCGCGGATCGCGGTCGGGGGCGACAGCGCCGGCGGCAATCTTGCGGCGGCCGCGACCTTGCTGCTGCGTGAGGACGACGCCCGGCCGGCGTTTCAGTTGCTGATCTATCCAGCCACCGATCTCGGCACTGGCCAGACGCGCGACAAGCGGTCGGCAGAGGGGCTGTTCCTGACCGAGCGGCTGTTGCGCTGGTTCCGCAGCTGCTATGTGCCCGAGACCGTGTCGCTTGAAGACCCGCGCCTGTCACCGGCCCATGGCGATCTGACCGGGCTGCCGCCCGCCCATATCCTGACCGCGCGATTCGATCCGTTGCAGCGTGAAGGCGAGGCCTATGCCATGGCGCTCAACGCGGCCGGTGTGGCGGCCAGCCATGTCTGTGCCGAGAGCATGTTCCACGGCTTCCTGCACATGACCGCGTGGTTTGCCGATGCGCGGACCGCCATCGACGCCCTGGCGCACAGGCTTGCCCGGGGCCTGGGTGCCGTGTCCGGCACATGACCTCTGCGTTGCGCCCCACCAACCCCGCGGTGCTGCTGGTCCGCACCGGTGACGACGCGCTGGGTCTGGCGACCTGGCGCAGCGGCCTTGCCTCGGCCGGTATCGAGCCGGTCGACGATGTGTCGGATGACGTGGCGGATATCGGCCGCCGGATGGACGCGGTGTCCGATGCGGTCGTCGTGCTGGTGCTTCAACAGCCGCTGATCGATGCTCTGGAACGGCTCTGCGGGCTTGCCGCCGGCCTGCCGCCGCGCCGGCTGCTGATCGTGCTGGCTTATGGCGATGCCGCGGCCCCGGCGGCGGTGGCTCAACTGCTCTCGGCCGGCGCCGCCGGCGTGCTGGATGATGGCGGCGATCTGGTCGGGCTGTTCGCCATGGTTGCGGAGGCAGTGCGCCGCATTGCCGGCGGCGGTCGCGTGCTGCCGGCGGCGGCCAGACGCGACGGCGCCAGCGGGGCGTTGGCCGGACGGATCGCCGCCGATATCGCCGCTGTCGACTGGGGGCGGGGGGCAGCCGGTACTGCCCCGGATGCCGTGCCAGTCGCCACGCCTGCTGCGGCGGGTGCCGATGGCGATGTCATACCAGCGGCCCCGGAGCCGGGCCCGCCCGATCCCCTATCCCCCTGACGGCCGTGGCCGTTGATCATCGACCAGGAGAGGTCTCCGCCATGACGTATCCCGCTGGCAGCAGCACCCCGCCGATCGATCTGTGTACCGCCGATGTGGCAACCCTTGCCGCCGCCTATGCCGCCCGTGCCCTGTCGCCGGTGGAGGTGGCACAGGCCTGCCTGGACCGGGCGCGGGCGGTTCAGCCGACATTGAACCCCTGCGCGTTTATCGACGACGAAACCACTCTTGCCGCCGCCCGCCAGTCCGAGGCGCGCTGGATGCGGCAGGCGGCGCTTGGGCCGCTGGACGGCGTGCCGGCGACGATCAAGGATCTTCTGCTGTCGGCCGGCTGGCCCACCCTGCGTGGCAGCCGGGCGATCGATCCCGATCAGCCCTGGGATGAAGACTCGCCGCCGGTGGCGCGGCTGCGCGAGGCGGGCGCCGTGTTCATCGCCAAGACCACGACACCGGAATTCGGCCATAAGGGCGTGACGGAAAGCCCGCTTGCCGGCATCACCCGCAATCCATGGTATCCGGAGGTGACCCCCGGCGGATCGTCGGGCGGAGCGGCGGTGGCGGCCGCAGCCGGCATCGCCGCGCTGAACCTTGGCACCGATGGCGGCGGGTCGATCCGGATTCCGGCAAGCTTTACCGGCATCTTCGGCTTGAAGCCCAGCTTCGGGCGGGTACCGTCCTGGCCGCCCAGCCCCTTTGCCCGCCTGGCGCATGTCGGGCCGATGACCCGCACGGTCACCGACGCGGCACTGATGCTGAACGCGATCGCGCGGCCGGACTGGCGCGACTGGTACGCGCAGCCTTATCCGGCGCAGGACTTCACCACCCATCTGAATGCCGGGCTCAAAGGTCTGCGGATCGGCTATGCGCCGACGATCAATGATGAGGTCGTGGATGAGGACGTGGCCGCGGCCGTGGCGGCCGCGGTGGCGGTGTTCGGCAATGAGGGTGCCGTGGTCGAGCGGATCGATCTGGCACTGCCGGACGCGCGCCGGATGTTCCAGATCCTGTGGACGACGGGCGCTGCGGTGATGGCCGCCGGTATGAGCGAGGATCAGCGCCGGCATTTCGACCGCTCGCTGGGGGCTGCGATCGCCATCGGCCAGGGGTTCAGTGCCGTCGACCTCGGCACCGCCGAGTTCAAACGGGCGGCGCTGGCGCGGGTTATGGCCGAGCTTCACCAGCGCTATGACCTGATCCTGACGCCGTCCCTGCCGGTCACCGCCTTCACCACAGGCCAGAACCAGCCCGGTCAGGCCGGTTCCACGGAATGGAACGATTGGACCCCGTTCAGCTATCCGTTCAACCTGACCGGCCAGCCGGCCGCGTCCATTCCCTGCGGCTTCGATCGCGACGGGTTGCCGGTGGGTCTGCAGATCGTGGGGCCGGTGGGCGCCGATGCCCTGGTGTTGCGCGCCGCCCGCGGCTATGAGCGGGTCTGCCCGATTGCGTTGCCGCCGCTGGATATCTGACCTGTCACCGAGGGTGGCATGCTGACGTGCGATAATAACCCATGGTATAAAAATTCCGCAGGATATCGCCTTCAGAGCGACACCAGTGGTCCGAACCACGGCGGCGGACGGCATCGCCGCGCAGACAGGAGAGAGCGATGACGCAGATCATCCTCCACCACTATGATAATTCGCCCTTCGCCGAAAAGGCCCGTCTGATGATGGGCTTCAAGGGCTTGACCTGGCAGTCGGTGATCCAGCCGGTCTGGGCGCCGAAGCCACAGTTGACGCCGCTGACCGGTGGCTATCGGCGCACGCCGGTGATGCAGATCGGCGCCGACATCTATATCGATACCAACCTGATCGCCGAAGAATTGGAGCGGCGGCATCCGTCGCCGACCCTGTTCCCTGAAAACGGTACCGCGTCCGGCGGTTGGGGCGGGCTGGTTGCCTATGCGTTGTGGGCGGAACGGATGCTGTTCTGGCCCGCCGTGCGCTATGCCATGGCCTGGAATGCCGAGAAGATGCCGCAGGAGTTGATCGACGACCGCGCGCGGATGAACGGCGCACCGCGCGGCGACGTGGCGAAGATGAAGGCGGCGATCCCGCTGTTCAAGGAACAGCTCCACAATGCGCTGGCGGTGCTGGACGACGCGCTTGGCCAGGGATCGCTGTATCTGTTCGGCGACGAGCCGAGCCTGGCCGATTTCGCCGCCTATCACCCGATCTGGTTCCTTGAGAACAACGGCCGCAAGGTCGGCGGTGTGATGGCGGACTATCTGAATGCCCAGGCATGGACCGGCCGGGTGCGCGAGTTCCGCCATGGCACGCGTGAGGATATGACGCCCGAACAGGCGCTGGCCATCGCGCGTGAGGCATCGCCGACCGCCGCCGACCCGACGGGCGAGGCGGACGAGAATGCGCCGGCACCAGGCACGCGGGTCACCGTCACCCCTGACGATTTCGGCAAAGATCCGGTCGAGGGCGAGGTGATGGCCGCCAGCCGGCGGCGGATCAGCATCCGCCGCGAGGATCCGGAGGTGGGCGAGGTTGCCGTGCACTTCCCCCGCATCGGTTACGTTGTCCGTCCGGTCTGATCGGTATACCGTAGGCGCGCACCCGATGCCGCCCGCGCGGGGACATCCCTGGCGGGCGGCATTGTCATGTATCCGGCCGGTGCGCGTCGCCTCCCCCGGGGGCGCCACGGCCGTTCATCGGGAACCGTTCGAGCCATGTCGCTGCGCGTCGATTACTATCTGTCGCTGATCTCGCCCTGGACCTATCTCGGCCATGACCGGCTAGTTGCGATCGCGGACCGGGCCGGAGCGCGGATCGCCTGGAAGCCGGTCGATCTGGGCCGCATCTTTCCTGAAACCGGCGGTCTGCCGCTGAAGCAGCGTTCCGTCCAGCGTCAGGCCTATCGCATGATGGAATTGCGGCGCTGGCCCGACCGTCTGGGCGTGCCGCTGAACCCTGAACCCCGCTTCTTTCCTGCCGATGAGAGCCGGGCCGCGCGGATGGTGTTGCAGGCCATCGCCGAGGGCGGCAATCCCGCCGGCCTGATCGGTGGTGTGCTGACCGCGGTCTGGGCCGAGGATCGCGACATCGCGGATCCCGAGACGCTGGTGGATATTGCCCGCCGCAACGGCTTCGACAGCGCGCTTCCCGCGCGGGCGGAAGCGGCTGCGGAAGAGCATACCCGCACCCGCGACGCCTTCGGCCGCGAGGCGCTGGCCGCTGGCGTCTTCGGCGCGCCGACCTATGTTGTGGGTGACGAGCTGTTCTGGGGTCAGGACCGGCTGGACTTCGTCGCGGCCCGGCTGGGTGTCGCCCTCGACTGACCGGCCGGAACCATGGCTGCCCGCCGCCACGCATCATGATGTCCAGCCGCGGCCCTGCCGATCGCCGCGGTGACCGACCTGACATACCTGGAGAGATCCATGCCTCAGCAGACCATCATCGACGTCAAGGGTGCCCGCGTGCCGGCGCTGGGCTTCGGCACCTGGCAGATCACCGGCCGCGCCTGTGTCCGGGCCGTGCGCACGGCGCTGGAACTGGGCTATCGCCACATCGATACCGCGCAGATCTATGATAACGAGGCCGAGGTGGGCGAGGCGCTGGCCGAGTCGCCCGTCGACCGCAGCGAGGTCTTCCTGACCACCAAGGTCTGGTATGAGCGCCTTGCCGCCGGCACCCTTGAGGCGTCGGTGGACGAGTCGCTCAAGAAGCTCGCGGTCGATCAGGTCGACCTGCTGCTGATCCACTGGCCCAATCCCAAGGTCGATCTGGCAGAGACCATGCGGGCGCTGGAGGCGGTGAAGGCCGCTGGTCGCGCCCGTCTGATCGGGCTCAGCAACTTCCCGGTCGCGTTGATGCGTCGCGTGGTCGAGGAACTGGGCGTCGACGTCGCGGCCGATCAGGTGGAGTACCATCCTTATCTGAACCAGACGCCGGTGATCGATTATGCCCGGGCCCATGGCATGATGGTCACCGCCTACAGCCCGCTCGCCCGCGGCAAGGTTGCCGACGATCCGGTGATCCGCGAGATCGCCGAAGCGCATGGCGCAAGCCCGGCGCAGATCGTGCTGCGCTGGCTGATCGATCAGCCTATGGTCAGTGCCATCCCCAAGGCCGGCAGCGAGGCCCATATCCGTGCCAATCTGGCCGCCCTCGACATCACGCTCAGCGATGCGGATCGCGCCCGCATCGATGCCCTGCGCGGCAATGGCCGGATGATCAATCCATCCTTCGCCCCGCAATGGGACCCGGCCTGACCGGACCTGACCGGGCTGGCGCTGTACCGGGCCGGCGCTGTCCGACAAAAGCAGAAGGCGGCGCGGCTCTGGCCCCGCCGCCTTCCGCCCTTGATCTGCCGCCATCGCCACCGGCGGGGCGCCGGCACGCGCGGTCAGTCGGGAAAGCCCAGAAACCGTGCGAAGCCTTCCACCGGTTCGCGCGGGGTTTCCAACCGGGCGGTGACGTCGTCGGGGTCGGCATGACCGATGGCGATGCCGCAGACGATCTGCTCGCCCGGGTCCAGCCCCGCCACCTCGCGCAGCACGTCGTCATAGGTGGCGAGTGCGGCCTGCGGACAGGTCTGCAGCCCCATCGCCTCGGCGGCGATCAGCACCTGGCCCACGAAGATGCCGACATCCACCCAGGATCCCTG
Source organism: Tistrella bauzanensis (assembly GCF_014636235.1). Taxonomy (NCBI): domain Bacteria; kingdom Pseudomonadati; phylum Pseudomonadota; class Alphaproteobacteria; order Geminicoccales; family Geminicoccaceae; genus Tistrella; species Tistrella bauzanensis. Next base: position 25,644 of record NZ_BMDZ01000028.1, on the reverse strand, counting down.
TTCCATATCGCGATCAATGGTGATCAGCAGGCCCACCGGCGCGTCGAAAAAGGCGTAGTTGCGCCGTTCCTGTGCCTGCATGCGGTCGACATCGCCGCGCCCGATACCCAGCAGGCCATAGAGCGACCAGCCCAGCGCCCGCCGCCGCTCCTGATAGGGCGCGCGCCACTTTACCGGGTAATAAGTATAGCCCCAACTGGCGCGCGGGCTGCCGGCTGAATGATCGGCGGTCATGGCCGCGACCGCACGGGCGCGGGCCTCGCCGGCCAGAACATGCACTTTCCACGGCTGAATATTCGATCCGCTGGGCGCGCGCGCGGCCAGGGCCAGGATTTGCTCGATCGTCTCGCGCGCCACCGGGTCGGCCCGGAATGCGCGTGTGCTGCGCCGGCCGGCCATCGCCTGGCCGACGGTTGCGGCTGCGGCGGCGACGGCAGCAGTCATGCGGTCTGGATTTTCGGTTTTGGTCATGTCGCTTGTCCATGATTCCTTTATTCTCAGCAGGCAGAATGCCATGAAACGTCATCGGCCGCGCTGTTTCAGCGCAGGCCGGCGGCAATAGCAGGCCAACATGCGGCTGCACCGATCGTCGGCTCGGAATGTTCGGACGATGGCATGTGGGATGGCGTGGAAAGACGGCGGTGGGGTGCCCTTGGATCGGGAGCCTTGCCGGCAGATGGTATCGGTGCACGGCGGCCGCAGAGGGTCTGGACGCAAATGTTCGAATTCACCGGAGCGGGCCATGACCATTTTGCGTCGAGCAGCCTGCAGCCATGGCTGGTCGCCTTGTCGCTGATGATCGCGTTCCTGGCCTCCTGTGCGGCGCTTCAGACGGCGGCGCGGATCGGCGAGGCACGCGGGCGGATGCGGATGCTGTGGATCGCCGCCGGCGGCTTCGTGCTGGGCGGCGGCATCTGGTCGATGCATTTCATCGGCATGCTGGCCCATGAAGTACCGTTTCCGGTCAGTTATGATCTGACCCTGACCGTGCTGTCGCTGCTGCTGGCGGTCGCCCTGACCACGGTCGGCCTGGTGCTGGTCAGTCGCGAGAAGATCGGGCCGCTCACGCTTCCCGGCGCCGGGCTGCTGACGGCATCAGGCGTGGCCGGCATGCATTACATGGGTATGGCGGCGATGCGGATGCCGGCGCGCCTGCTCTATGAACCCTATATGTTCGGGTTCAGCCTGCTGGTCGCATTCGTGGCCGCCACGGCGGCCCTTGGTATCGCGCGCCGCAGGACCGGCCTGTTCATCAGGCTTGCGGCGGCACTGGTCATGACGGTTGCCATTGCCGGGATGCATTATGCCGGCATGGCCGCGGCGCGTTTCGAGCCCCAGCCGACCATAGCACTCGGCAAGCTGCTGTTTCTTGAAGCGAATTATCATGCGATCCGGCCCGAGGTCATGGCGGTGTTCGTGGCCTTGGGCGCGATCCTGGTTGTGGTGATCATCATCGCCTCGGCGGCCGTGGACAAACGCTTCGCCATCTCGGCCGCCCGCGAGGCCGAGGCGTTGCGGCTGGGCCAGCAGCGGATGGCCGCGCTGCTGGAGAACGCCACCGACCTGATCGTGGTCACCAGTGACGGAGCCACGGTGCTTGAGGCGGCCGGCCCTCATGAACTCGCAAAAGCCGCGCTCGGCTGCAACATCGCCGATCTTGCGGTGCCTGATGACGGCATCCGGCTGACCGGGCTGGTGGCATTGGTGGCCGGCGGCGCCTGCACCTCGGCCACCGACGAGATCCGCATCGACCTGGCCGGGCGGGGCGCGCGCGCCTGCGACGTGCTGGTGCGTGATCTTCGCCACGATCGCGCGGTCGGCGGATTGGTGATCAGCTTTCATGACGTCGAGGAGCGCAGCGCCGTTCAGGCCGCGATGGCCGAGGCACGGGACATGGCCGACAGCGCCAGCCGGGCGAAATCCCGTTTCATTTCGATGATGAGCCACGAGCTGCGCACGCCGCTTGCGGCGATTCTGGGCTATGCCGACCTGATCGGCGCCCGGATGCACGGCCCGCTGGGTGCCGCCGCCTATGACGGCTATATCGACGAGATCGGCCGCGCCGGTCGCCGGCTGATCACCATGGTCGACGCGATCATCGGCCTTGGCCGGATCGATGGCGGCGAGGAGGTGGTGGAACTGCGCCGGGTGGAGGCGCAGGGCCTGCTGCGTCTGGCGGTGCGCACCGCAGCCGAGAAGGCGCGCCGGGCGGGTGTCCGGCTGGAGCATGTCGACACTGGTCCGGTTCATGTGCTGGCCGACCCGCGCTGCTGCACCCGGGTGCTCGACCATCTGTTCGACAATGCCATCAAGTTCACCGAAGCGGATGGCGAGGTGGTGGTTCTGGTCGAGGTCCGGCCCGACGGCATCGCCGCCCTGACCATCAGCGATACCGGCATCGGTATTCCGCCGGAAAGTCTGGCCCATGTCGCCGAGCCGTTTTTTCAGGCCGATGACGGGCTGTCCCGACGATTCGAGGGCGCCGGGCTGGGGTTGACCATTGCCAAAGCCCTGACAGAACTTCAGGGCGGCACCATCGACATCGACAGCACCTATGGATTCGGCACCACGGTGCGGCTGTGCCTGCCGATCGCGGCTGCCCGGGATCTGGCCGGCGCCTGCGATGACCGGCCGGACACCGCCGAGGAGACGGCGATCGGTTGACCGGTCCGTCGCGCGCGGGCTTGGCGCAGACGGCATCGATGCTTCATGATGCAGGCGATGAATTGTGATTGTGTCGGGAGTTCAGAAGCGGTGACCGATCTCATGACTGCTGACCGCACGCAGCCCGCCAGCCGCGTGTCGAGGCGAGACGGCGTCTGGTCGCGCCTGCGCCAGTTCGCTCTGGCGGTGGCCCTGCCGGTTGTGATGGTCCTGGCGGTGCCGGGCATGGCGCCGGCGCGGGCGGCGACGCCGCCCGACACGCTGGTGATGGCCCATTACATCGACGATATCGCGACCTTCGATCCGGCCGAGAGCTTCGAACTGGCGACCGGTGAAATCCTCAACAACGTCTATCTGCGCCTGACCGTGCCGGACCCGCAGGACTTCACGAAGATCCAGGGCGGGGCCGCCGAGCGCTGGGCGATCTCCGATGACGGACGGACCTTCACCTTCACCATGCGCCCCGGCGTCACCTTCCAGAGCGGCCGGCCGCTGACCGCCCATGATGCCGCCTTCTCATTGCAGCGGGTGGTGAAGCTGAACAAGGCGCCGTCCTTCATCCTGACCCGGCTGGGCTGGACGCCCGAGACGGTTGACCAGATGGTGGTGGCGCGTGACGATGCGACGCTTGAACTGACCATGGGCGAGGTCTTCGCCCCGAGCTTCGTGCTCAACAGCCTGTCGTCGAGCATCGGGGCGGTGGTCGATCACGTCGAGGCGCAGGCACATGAGGTCGACGGCGATTTCGGCAATGGCTGGCTGAAGACCAACAGTGCCGGCAGCGGTGCTTATCGGCTGATCACCTGGCGGCCCAAGGAAGCCGTGGTGCTGGAGGCCAATCCGGATTTCTATGCCGGCGCGCCCAGGCTCAAGCGGGTGATCATTCGCCATGTGCCCGAGCCGACCGCGCAGCGGCTGCTGCTGGAAAAGGGCGATGTCGATATCGCCCGCCGGCTTGGCACCGAGCAGTTGAAGGGCATCGCCGGTAATCCCGACCTGAAGGTCGAAACCGAGCCCAAGGCCACGATCTATTATCTGGCCCTGAACCAGAAGGTCGAGGCGCTGACCGACCCGAAGGTGCGTGCGGCGATGCGCTGGGCGATCGATTATGACGGCATCGCCTCCACCCTGCTCGACGGGCTGTACCGGCCGCATCAGGCGATCCTGGGCGCCGGCAGCTTTGGCGCCCTGACCGACCGGCCCTATGGGCGCGACGTCGACAAGGCCCGGGCGCTGATGGCGGAGGCCGGCTATGCCGATGGCTTCGACCTGAAGCTCGACGTCTCGGGCACGGCCCCCTATCGCGACATCGCCCAGGCGCTGCAGTCCAATTTCGCCGAGATCGGCATCCGGGTCACGCTGGTGACCGCCGATACCCGACAGGTGCTGACCAAATACCGGGCACGGGCGCATGAGGCCCTGCTGATGTACTGGTCGCCCGATTATGGCGACCCGAATTCCACGGTCGATTATTTCGCCCGCAACCCCGACAACAGCGAGGGCGGCACTGCCAAGACCATCGCATGGCGCAACACCTGGAAGAATGACGAGATCGGCGGGCTGGCGGAAGCCGCGGTCGGCGAGCGCGACACCGAGGCCCGGGTGGCGCTGTATCAGGATATCCAGCAGCGGCTGCGCGAGGAGGGGCCGGTGATCGTGATGTTCCAGCAGACCGAGCCCACCGCCATGCGCAAGCCGGTGAGCGGCTGGATTTCGGGCCCGGCCTTCGACACTTATATCTACTGGCAGGTCACCAAGTGAGGGCAGGACCGCCTGTTGCCGGCCGGTCGTCGATCAAGGCCGCGGCCGGTCTGGTGGTCGGTCTGGCGGTCACCCTGCTGGGGCTGGTGGTGGTGACCTTCCTGATCGGCCGGGTGGTGCCGATCGATCCGGCGCTGGTGGTGGCGGGCGACCGCGCCGGCCCCGCGGCTTATCAGGCGGCGCGCGTGGCGCTTGGCCTCGATCTGCCGCTTTATGAACAATTGCTGCTCTATCTGTGGAACGTGCTGAACGGCGATCTGGGCCGGTCGACCATGACCGGATTGACGGTTGCCGAGGATGTGGCGCGGGTGTTTCCGGCAACGGTGGAACTGGCCATGGCCGGCACGATCATCGGCGTCGGGTTCGGCGTGCCGATGGGGGTGATCGCCGCCGCCCGCGCCGGACGGCTGGCCGATCATCTGGTGCGGGCGGTGGCGCTGGTCGGCTATTCGGTGCCGGTGTTCTGGCTGGGGCTGGTGGGGCTGCTGGTGTTCTATGCCCGGCTCGGCTGGGTGGCCGGCCCCGGCCGGCTGGACGTGGTCTGGGCCTATACGATCCCGGAGGTCACCGGCTTCGTGCTGATCGATACCCTGCTTGCGGGCGAGCCGGCGGCGATGCTCGACGGCTTTCGTCACCTGATCCTGCCGGCGGCAATCCTGGGCTATTTCTCAATGGCTTATGTCGCCCGGATGACCCGGTCGCTGATGATCGAACAACTGGGGCAGGATTACATTCTGGCGGCCCGCGCCAAGGGTGCGCCCGAGGCGCTGATCCTGTGGGGGCATGCCTTCCGCAATATCCTGGTGCCGCTGGTCACCGTGGTGGCGCTGACCTTTGCCCATCTTCTGGAAGGCGCGGTGCTGACCGAAACCGTCTTCGCATGGCCCGGTATCGGGCTGTATATCACCCAGGCGCTGTTCGCCGCCGATATGAACGCGGTGCTGGGCGGCACCCTGGTGGTGGGCGTGGCCTTCGTGCTGATGAACCGCGCGGCCGACCTGGTCCACCGCCGGCTGGACGCGCGATTGCGCAGTGAGGCGGCGCGATGACACCCGGTGAAATGGCGTCAGGAGGGCGGCTGTCGGTCATCGGCCGTATGGCCCGCCATGCCGCCCGCACCCCGCGCAGCCGGGCCGAGGCGCGCCGTCTGGCTATGTTCGGCCTGCTGGCGCGCGCGCTCGGCAATCCGGCCACGGTTGTCGGCGCATTGATCGTGGCACTGCTGCTGGTGATGGCGGCGGCCGCACCGGTGATCGCAACCACCGATCCTCTGACGCAGGATCTGACCGCGCGGCTGCTGCCGCCCGATGCCACGCACTGGCTGGGCACCGACCATCTTGGCCGCGACATCTTCGCGCGGGTCGTGCACGGCGCCAGGCTCACCTTGGCCGTGGTGCTGTCGGTGGCGGTTCTGGTCGGGCCGGTGGGGCTGGCGATCGGCATTGCCGCCGGCTATTTCGGCGGCTGGATCGATACCGTGCTGATGGGGCTGACCGACATCGTCATGGCCTTTCCGCGGCTGGTGCTGGCCCTGGCCCTGGCAGCGGTTCTGGGACCGGGGATCGAGAACGCGATCGCGGCGATCGCGGTCACCGGCTGGCCACCCTATGCGCGGCTGGCGCGGGCCGAGGCGCGGCTGGTGCGGGGGCGCGATTTCGTGCAGGCGGCGCGGCTGGCGGGTGCCTCCGATCTGCGGATTCTGGCGTCGCATGTGGCGCCGCTCTGCCTGTCATCGGTGATCGTGCGGCTGACCCTGGATATGGCGGGCGTGATCCTGATCTTCGCCGGGCTTGGTTTTCTGGGGCTGGGCGTGCAGGCGCCGGCGCCGGAATGGGGGGCGATGGTGGCGACGGGGCGCGATTACATCATCGATCAATGGTGGGTGGCGACCCTGCCGGGCGTTGCCATCTTCATCGTCAGCATGGGCTTCAACCTGCTGGGCGATGGCTTGCGCGACGTGCTGGACCCGCGCGGCCGCACGGGGAGCGGTTCATGACCGGCGGTGATGGTGTGGATCGGGCCGGGCGGCCGGACTGGCTCGACATTCAGGATCTGTCGGTGGCCTTTCCCGGTCCCGACGGCATGGTTCAGGCAGTGCGCGGCATCAGCCTGTCGATGGCGGCGGGGGAAAGGCTGGCGATCGTGGGAGAGAGCGGGTCGGGCAAATCGATCTCGATGCGCGCGGTGATGGGCTTGCTGCCGCATCAGGCACGGGTCCAGGCCACCCGTCTCGCTTTCGACGGCATCGATCTTCTGGCCGGCCACGCGATGCGGCGCCTGCGCGGCCGGCGCATCGCCATGGTGTTGCAGGACCCGAAGGCGGCGCTGGACCCGGTGATGACCGCCGGTGCCCAGATCGCCGAGGGCCTGCGCCTGCATCGCGGCCTGCGCGGCCGGGCCGCCAGGGCCGCGGCGCTGGATCTGCTCGACCGGGTGCGGATCGACGGCCCCGCACGGGTGCATGATCTGTATCCGCATCAGATGTCGGGCGGTATGGCGCAGCGGGTGATGATCGCGATGATGCTGGCCGGTGAACCGGAATTGCTGATCGCCGACGAGCCGACCTCGGCGCTGGACGTGTCGGTGCGCGGCGAGATTCTGGCGCTGATCGACGGGCTGGTGCGCGACCGGGCGATGGGGCTGGTGCTGATTTCTCATGATCTGGATCTGGTCGCGGCCTTCACCGACCGGGTGGCGGTGATGTATGGCGGCCGGATCATGGAGACACTGCCGGCGGACGGGCTTGCCCATGCCCGCCATCCCTATACCCGTGGGTTGATCGGCTGCCGGCCGCGACTGGATGCGCGCGTGGCACCTCTGCCGGTGCTGGTGCGCGATCCGCGCTGGCTGACCCCGTCGCCGGGTGCTGGTACCACGGGAGACGCGTCATGATCGCCATCCAGTCCCTGACCATCCGCTTCAGCGGCCTCGCCGCGGTCGACGATGTGTCGCTGACGGTGGGCGAGGGCGAGGCGGTGGGCGTGGTCGGGGAAAGCGGCTCCGGCAAGTCGACTCTGCTCCGGGCGGTGGCCGGGCTGGTGGCACCTGATGCGGGGCGGGTGCTGCTGAACGATCGGCCGGTGGTGGCGACGGATGGCGGCGGTGCCGCGCGCGGGCTCGTCGCCCGGCGGGCGCGGGCGCGGCTGATGCAGATGGTATTTCAGGACCCGTCGACCGCGCTGCATCCCCGCCACACGGTCGATCGCATCCTGGCCGAACCGCTGGCGATCCACGGCATCGGCGATACCGAGCCGCGGATTCTGGGGGCGCTGGCCGATGTCGGGCTGGATGCGGCGCTGCGTTTCCGCTTTCCGCATCAGTTGTCGGGTGGGCAGCGCCAGCGGGTGGCGATCGCGCGTGCCCTGATCCTGGAACCACGGGTGCTGCTGCTCGACGAACCGACCTCGGCGCTGGATGTGTCGGTTCAGGCCGAGGTGCTGAACCTCCTCGACGGGTTGCGGACCGCCCGTGGCCTGACCGTGCTGATGGTGGGCCATGATCTGGCGGTGGTGGCGCATCTGTGTTCGCGGGCATTGGTGATGCATCGCGGGCAGGCGGTGGAAACGCTCACCCGCGACGACATCCATGCCGGCCGTGCCACCGCACCCTATACCCGGGCGCTGCTGGCGGCCGCCCGTGATCCACGCGTGTCGGGTTCAGCCGCCAAGGGCTAGCATCGCGGCATCCAGATCGGCGATCAGGTCATCCGGGTCTTCCAGGCCGATATGCAACCGCAGATGGATGCCGGAGCGGATATCGGCATCGGCCCTGCGGTTCGACAGGTCGCAGATCAGCGCCAGGCTTTCGAACCCGCCCCACGACGCGCCGATGCCGAACAGGTCCAGCGCGTCGACCATCGCCTCCACCCGCGCCCGAGGGACATCGGCGTGGAAGGCGACCGTCATCAACCCGGCGGCGGCGGTGAAATCGCGGGTGAACAGCGCATGGCCGGCATCGCCTGCGCGCGGCGGATACAGCACGTCCGCGATCTCGGGCCGTGCCGCCAGATGGTTCGCCACCGCCATTGCGTGGCGGCCATGGGCATCGAAGCGGATCGGCAGGGTCCGCACGCCGCGCAGTGCCAGCGCGCAGTCATCGGCTGAGACCACGGTGCCCAGGGTCAGCCAGCTATCGTGCAGGGTCTGGTAGTGGGCCTCGGTGGTGGTGACCGTGCCCATCATCACATCGGAATGGCCGCAGACATATTTGGTCGCGGCCAGGATCGAGAGATCGGCGCCATGAGCCAGCGGTTGGAATGCCCAGCCACTGGCCCAGGTGTTGTCGACCGACAGCAGCGCGCCGGCATCATGGGCGATATCGGCCAGCGCCCGGATATCCTGCATCTCCATGGTGAAGGAACCGGGGCTTTCGGCGTGGATCAGCCGGGTTTCCGGCCGGATCAGATCGGGGATGTCCGACCCGTCGGGGCGGTAGTAATCCACCTGGATGCCGCGCGCTTCCAGATGGCGGGCAAACAGCCGCCGCACCGGCTGATAGACGCTGTCGGTCACCAGCACATGATCGCCAGGCTTCAGGAAGGCGAGCATGGCGCCGGCGACCGCCGCCTGTCCGGATGGATACAGCTTGGCGCCGAAGCCGCCTTCCAGATCGGCGATCACGTCTTCCAGCGCGAAGGCGGTGGGGGTGCCGCGCACGCCATAGGTGAACAGCCGCTCGGTGTCGCGGCGGCGGCGGGCATCGGCCATCTGGGCGGTGCTGTCGAACAGCACGGTCGAGGCGCGCACCACCGGGTGGTTGACGGTGCGCGGCCCGTGGCCGGTTCTCTCGGGCCGCCCCAGATGGATCAGGCGTGTGCTGCGCTTCACGATGCGGCCTCCTGGCGGCGAGGGGTCATGACCGGCGGCTCGAATGCGGTCACCGCCGGCGGCGTGCCGTCGAAGACCTCGATCTCGACCAGGGTAGAATGGGCACTCGGCGCCTGCGAGACCGCGGATGTCGGCCGGTCGGCGGTCAGCACGTTCGGGTTGCCATGCTTGTCCAGGCTGCCGGGGGTGGACGGGTCGACCGGGTCATACCAGGCACCGGTCGCAAGTCTGACCACACCCGGCATGACATCCGCCGAAACCACGGCACCGGCCAGCGTGGCGCCGCGATCGTTGAACACCCGCACGATCATGCCGTCGCCGATGCCCCGGCGCGCGGCGTCGTCGGGATGGATGACCACCGGCTCGCGACCCTGGATCTTGGCACCGGTGCTCAGCCCCGCCGGATCGAGCTGGCCATGCAGGCGGGTCGCCGGCTGATGGCTGATCAGGTGCAGCGGATAGCGCCCGGCCAGATCGGCGCCCAGCCATTCATCGGGCGCGATCCAGACCGGATGGCCAGGGCAATGGGCATCGCCGAACGACGCCACACGGTCCGAGTGCAGTTCGATCAGGCCCGATGGCGTGCGCAAGGGATGAGCGGCCGGGTCGGCACGCAGATCGGCGAACATGGTGTAGGGCGCATCGGGTTCGGGAACCTCGACCATGCCTGATTGCCAGAAGCTGTCGAAATCGGGGAAATCGATGCCGCGCGCCGCGTTGGCCGTCGCGGCCTCGGCATACAGCGCCCGCAGCCAGGCCATCTCGTCGCGGCCTTCGGTGAAGGCGTCCTCGATGCCCAGACGTCGGGCGAGGCTTGAGAAGATGTCATAGTCGTTGCGGGCCTCGCCCAGCGGCTCGATCGCCTTGTGCATCGCCAGGATGAAGCGGTCGCGGCCGCTGGCGCCGATATCGTTGCGTTCCAGCGTCGTGGTCGCCGGCAGCACGATATCGGCATGGCGGGCGGTCGCGGTCCAGAACTGTTCATGCACGACCACGGTTTCCGGGCGCCGGAAGGCGGTGACCAGCCGGTTCAGATCCTGATGGTGATGGAACGGATTGCCGCCGCACCAATAGACCATCCGGATATCGGGATAGGTCATGTCCTGGCCGTTATAGCGATAGGCGCCGCCGGGGTTCAGCATCATGTCGCTGATCCGCGCCACCGGGATATATCGCCCGGTCTGGTTGCGGCCCAGGCCGATGCGGGGCGAGGCCATCGGCTGGCGCGGCGCGCCCATATTGCCCAGCGACGCCAGTCCCAGCGCGAAGCCGCCGCCGGGCAGGCCGACATGGCCGGCCATGCAGGCCAGCGCGATCGCCGCCCACAGCGCCTGCTCGCCACGATCGGCCCGCTGCAGCGACCACGACACATTGACGAACGACCGCTCGGCCTTCAGCGCCAGCGCCAGCGCGCGGATGGTCGCGGCCGGCACGCCCGAAATGGCCTCGGCCCATTCAGGGGTCTTGGGTGTGCCGTCCTCGTCGCCGCGCAGATAGGCGAAGACACGCTCGGCGCCGACGGTGCAGCGGTTCAGGAAATCCTGATCGGCCAGCCCCTGATCCAGCAGAACCCCGGCCATGGCCAGCATGACCGCGGTATCGGTGTTGGGCCGGATGGTCTGCCATTCGGCGCCGGGCGGCACATCGGCCTTTGATGGCGTGATGCAGACGATGCGGATGCCGGCCTCGCGCATCCGCTCCAGCCAGAGTGTTCCGGTATGCACACCATTGCCGCCGGCCTCGATCTGAAGATTGATCCTGGGCAGGCCGCCGAAGCACACCATCAGCCGGCAATGTGCGGCCAGCCCGTCCAGCGACGACACCGGCCCCTGGACCGCCTCGATCGTTCCCAGGATGTGGGGAAGGATCGTGATCGCAGTGGTATAGCTGTAATTCTGAACCTGATCAATGAAGCCGCCGCCGGCGTTCAGGAACCGGTGCAACTGCGACTTGGCATGATGGAAGCGGCCGGCGCTCGACCAGCCATAAGAGCCGCCGAAGATCGCCTCGCCGCCATGGTCGCGACGCACGCGCGCCACCTGGCCCGCGACCATGTCCAGCGCCTCGTCCCATGGCACGGCCACGAAATCATCGGCACCACGCCGGTCGTGGCCGCGATCGGCGCCGCCCTCCAGCCAGCCGCGCCGCACGGCCGGCCGGGCCACCCGGATGCGATGGTTCACGGCATCCGGGGTGGTGGCGACCATCGGCGAGGGATAGGGGTCACCCTCACGCGGGATCGCCTCCACCAACCGGCCATCGCGGACGATGGCGGTGAAGGAACCCCAATGGGCGGCATGCGGAACGCGGCGGATATCGGACATGGAAGCGGGCATCTCACTCAAGGCCAGGGCAGAGAGGGGCGGCGGGGGCCGGACATGGCAGACCGTTTCACGCGCCCGGCAGCTGCCGTTCCTCCCAGGCGGTGGCAACGAAGCCGATCCGGTCGCCGGTCGCGACCACCGGGTCACGGCGGGCGGCGATCACCAGCACCGGCTCGGCGAAGGTCACGGTGTCGACGATATCGCCGAAAATGTCGGTGATCACCCCCAATGCCTGTCCGGGGGGTAGAATATCGCCGGGCGTGCAGGCGGCGCGGAACAGCCCGCCGCGGTCGGCGGTGACGTGGCGGCGCTTCAGCACCTTGCGGACCCGACCGCCGGGCGCCGGTCGCGACCAGCCGTCGGCGTCGTCGCCGGTGCCGTCGAACATGCCCAGCTCGACAGCGCTCCGCCGCAGGCCGATGACGCCCTGATGGACATAGGGCCATTCGATCCGGCTGCGGGCGCCAAGCTCCACCATGAAGGCCGGCTTGCCCAGGGCCTGGAACTGATAGTCGATGGCGCCGCTGATATTGCCGGGCAGTTCGTCCGCGGCCTTCACTGTCGGCATCAGGCAGACGACGCTGGGATCATAGAACGACAGATGCCGCAGCAGCAGGTCTTCGGCCACCGGCGCGTCTGGATGCAGCTTGTAGACGCCATAAGGCAGGGCTTCGAAATGCGCGGTCAGGGTGTGCAGGCTGATCAGGCAGTCGCCAACGCGGGCGACATCATCGAACAGCCGGGCCGCGACCCGCTGCGTGGTCAATCCTTGAGCCGCGCCGGGGAATTGCTGATCGATGTCCAGCCCGTCCTGTGGGGCTGTCTTGGTGCGGGCATCGAAGGCCAGCGGATTGGCGGTGGGGATAACGATACAGGCACCGCGCATCCGGCCGAGGTCCAGCGTGCGGATGAATTCCAGCGCCGCCAGCGTACCGTTCACCTCGTCGCCATGAACGGTGGCCGTCACCCACAACACAGGGCCGTCATGGCGGCCACGGGCCAGCAGATAGGGCAGCGAAATCTCGGCGCCGGAGGCCGTGTTGCCGACGGGCAGGCGGCCCTTGTCGCGGCTGGCGGGGGCCAGCCGGGCAAGATGGTCGGTGATCGCGGTCACGATGGGGTGTTTCTCCTGTCGGGGGTCGCGGCCGGTGCGGCGGCGGGGCCGCTCCGGCGGATATCGATGGTCAGCAGCAGCCAGAACAGCCCGAAGGTCGCGGCGACGATCGCCAACTGGATGATGCGGTCGAAGTGCTCCGATGGCAGCAGGATCGCGGCGAACAGCAACGCGGCGGCGCGGGTCCGCCCCGACAATGGCACGCGGAACCAGCCGATCGAGGCAATGGCGATCGCCACGATCGACAGGGCCATCAGCACGCAGACATAGAGGATGTCGGGAAGGCTGCCCTGGGCCAGAAATTCAGGATGGTCGATGAAGACATAGGGGATGGCGAAGACCGGAAGGCCCAGCCGTACCGCGTTCATGCTGGTGCGCCATGGATCGGCATTGCCGACGGCTGCGGCCGCGAACGAGGCGACGGCGAGCGGTGGTGTGATGTTCGAGATCACGGCATAATAGAAGATGAACATGTGCACAGCGATCGGGACCACGCCGAAATCAAGGCCGGCGCCAGGATCACCGTCAGCACGATATAGACGGCACTGGTCGGCATGCCCATGCCCGTGCCCACCGCCACCACCATGGTCAGCGCCAGGGCCAGCGGCAGGATGCCGTGCGAGGTCTCGATGATGATCGTGGCCATGCGGTAGCCAAGCCCGGTCATCGACACCACGCCGACGATGATGCCGCCGACCGCACAGGCGGCGGTGATCGGCACGATCAGCTTGGGTGCCGTGATCAGCGCATCGGCGAAGATGGCGAGCAGGCCGCGCACGCCCTTGCGGCGGTCGAAGATGATGATCATCGCGGCCAGCATGCCGATGGCCCAGACCCCGGCGCGGGCCGGGGTATAACCCGCCACCAATGCCCAGACCATGAAGATCACCGGCACCAGCAGATAGCCCTGTGCCTTCAGCACCGGCCAGGCGCGGGGAATTTCCTCGTCGGCCGCTGGGCGCAGGTTCAGACGCCGGGCTTCCAGGTCGACCATGATGAAGACCGAGGCGAAATAGAACAGCGCCGGCAGGATCGCCGCCATCATGATATCGCCATAGGGAACGCCCAGGGTTTCCATCATGATGAAGGCGGCGGCCCCCATGATCGGCGGCATGATCTGGCCACCGGTCGAGGCGACGGCCTCCACACCGCCGGCGAAGGGGCCGCTGAACCCGCCACGTTTCATGGCCGGGATGGTGAGGCTGCCGGTGGTGACGACATTGGCGGTGGAACTGCCCGACAGCATTGAGAAGAAGGCCGACGAGACCACGGCGGCCTTGGCCGGACCGCCGACGATGCGGCCGGTCAGGGCGCGGGCGAGCTGGGTGAAGAACTCGCCGGCGCCCGAGGCCACCAGCAGGGCGCCGAACAGCACGAACAGGAAGATATAGCTGGCGGTCACCGCCAGCGGCACGGTCCAGATCCCGTCGACCGTCAGGTACATCTGCTCGATCACCCGGTCGACCGAATAGCCGCGATGCCAGAACGGATAGGGCAGCAGGTCACCGATCTGGGTATAGATCAGGAACACCGCGGTGATCACCACCATCGGCCAGCCGATGCTGCGCCGCACGGCATCCAGAACCGCCAGGATCAGCAGCGCGCCCAGCACGCGTTCGCTGGTCAGCAGCCGGGTCATGTATTCCATCCGCTCCGAGATGCGGACATTGTCCATCACCAGGAACAGCGTCGCGGCGATGATCGCCAGCAGCATCAGCAGATCCCAGCCCAGGCCCAGCCAGCGCCGGGCACCGGCTTCCGGCGCGCGCATCGAGGCCGCGAGCAGCAGCATGACCGCGAAGGCCAGCAGCAGATGGACCGGGCGATAGGCGAGCGCCGGCGGCTCGCCGAACACACCTGCCCAGATGTGGAACAGTGACATGCCGATCGCCACGGCATGGGCCATGTGGCGCAGCACAGGCCGAAGGCCGCCGCGTGCGGCGGGCCCTCCGCCGGTGTCGTTGGCGGTGGTCATCCTGAGGTCTTCTTCCGTATCGGGAAACGCGCGCAATGATCTGAAAAATCGGACGGAAGCAGCCCCGGTGCCCTCGCCGGGAACCGGGGCCGTCTCCCGCAAGGTCACTTCGCGGCGACGCCGGCTTCTTCATAGGCGCGCAGCGCGCCCGGATGGATGGTGATGCCGGGCATGCGCGCCATGTCGGCCGGCTCCAGCCGGGCCAGCGAGGCATGGGCACCCTGAAGACGCTTGAACTTCTCGATCAGGGTGCGGGTCAGCCAATAGGCCTCGTCGTCGGACATGTCCTCGGACGCGATCATCATCATCGAGGTGCCGACGGTCGGCACGGCCGCATCCTGGCCGGGATAGGTGCCGGCCGGAATCTCGGTGCGGACATAGCCGGGGTTGAGGCTCTGGAGCTTCTCGGCCAGCGCGTCATCGATGGTCAGGAAGGTGATGTCCGACGAATTGGCAAGCTCGGTGAAGAAGCTCGCCGGATAATTGGCGACCGAGATCATGCCCACCGCGTGGCGGTCCTTGATCTGGTCGGTCTGGAAGCTGAGCCCGCCGCGCACCAGGTCGATGCCGGCGGGGTCGATGTCGCTGGCGGCCAGCATATCGTCGAAGATCAGCGCGGTCGCCTGACCCACGGGCTGGGACGCGAAGCGCTTGCCCTTGAGATCGGCCAGAGATCCCACGCCCGCGTCACGGGCAACTGCCACATGCGCCAGCATCGACGTGAACGAGGCGATGCCGCGGACGTTGTCGATCGGCTCCTGGAAGGGCGGCTTGCCGGCCTTGGCGACGCTGGGCACGATGCTCATGGTCAGGCCATCTCGCCCATGCCACGCGACACGCCGACGACATTCGAGGTGCCGCCGCCCATCTCGGCATTGGCGCGCACACCCTCGTCGCCCAGGATGGCGGCGACACCGGCGGCGGTGGCGAAGAACGAGCTGCCGGTCGGGCCGGCCAGGATGGTCAGCGATTTGGGCTTGGTGCCCTCATCGGCGGCACCCGCCGTGCCGGCGGTCAGGATCGGGGTCGCGGTCAGGGCCAGGGCCGCGATGGCGGCGGCGCCGAGCAGGCGGCGATTGAACGTCCGGGTCATGAAGCCTCACATCTCTTTGATCTTGATGGGCTGCGTCTTGCGCGGTGGCAGTGCCTGCGGGGGCGTGGCACCGGCAGGGTGCGCGGCGATGCCGGCTGCCATGGCGGCCGGCGGGCGATGGTGACGACCGGCCGCGCACTCCCATGCGTCGGCCGACCGGTTCGGGGCGGTTGATCAGTCGATCGCGTCGACCGATGTCAGGCGCTCTCGGCACGGCGGAATTCGGCCGGCGCGCCACCGAAGGGATAGGTTTCGGCGCCCAGACGGAACGACAGGCTGCGGGCGGCGCTGTGCAGCTCGGCCACATGGATGTCGGCCGCTGCCGGGTCATAGCTCTGCTGTGGCATGATGAAGCTGAGTGCCGCCCGGATCTGTTCGGTCTCACCGAAGACCGGCACCGCCAGTGCCACCAGCCCCGGCGCGCTTTCGCCGGCAGTGACGGCGCTGCCGCATGCGCGGACGGCCTGAAGGTGAAGGGCCAGGGCATCAGGGTCGGTGATGGTCTTGGGCGTGATCTGGGGCAGGCCGTGCACCGCGATCATCCGTGCCAGCACCTCGGGCTCGTCATAGGCGGTCAGGATCTTGCCGGCGGCGGTGGCGTGGAATGGCACCGACATGCCCACCCGCCAGCGGCTGTCGACGAAGAACTGTCCTTCGACCGCCATCAGATGGAACACGGTGTCGGCCTCGCGCACTGTCAGCACGGCCGAATGGCCCGACCGGTCGGCGATCTCGCGCATGATCGGCAGCGCCTGACGGGTCAGGCCATGGGTCTGGGCATAGGCGACGCCGACCAGAAAGCTCATCGGCCCGACCCGGTATTTGCGGGTGACGGGATCCTGCTCAAGAAAGCCCTGGTCGCGAAAGGTGCTGAGCACCTTCGACACCTGGCTTTTCGCAAGGCCGGTGCGCTCGCAGATGTCCGAGATGCCGAGCGGCTGGCGGGTGGTGGCAAAGCTGCCATAGATCGCCAGCGCGGAGGTCAGTGATTTCATCAAAATGTTTCCTATTGGGAAATCATGTTTCCAAATAAGCTTAAGCCCCTCCATTCATGCCTGTCAATCATGTCCTGCATGCATGGGTCGGTCGCCTTGCCGCCTGGTTGAAAACCGCGTATGACCAATAGAACAAGGGTGTTGCGGCACGATATCGCCACCCGGAGGAAATGCCTGAAGGAGACCCCCGACCTCATGGCGAGCACGAGCGAGGGCGCTATGCGCCCGGCGCCGCGCGGCCGGCTGGATGCTGGCGCCGCGGCGATGATGGTGGTGCTGTGCGCCTGCTGGGGCCTGCAACAGGCGATCGTGAAACTGGCGGTTGCCGATGGCGCGGCACCCTTGTCCCAGGCGGCTCTGCGCTCGGTCGGCGCCACGCTGATCGTGGGCGTGGTGGTGCTGGGACTGGGGCGGCGGCGCGGTTTCGTGCCCACCGGCACGGTTCTGCCGGGCATCGGCGCCGGGTTGCTGTTCGCGCTGGAATTCGCGCTGCTCTATACCGGCGTGTCGCTGACCACCGCCTCGCGCGCCATCATCTTCCTGTACGTGGCGCCCTTCGTGGTGGCGATCGGCGGCCATCTGATGCTGCCGGGCGAAAGGCTGGGCCGCTGGCAGGTGCTGGGGCTGATCTCGGCCTTTGCCGGGATCATCGCGGCCTTCGCCGATGGGCTGTTCGCGGGTGGCGGCTCGCTGCTCGGCGACCTGCTGATGGTGGGCGCCGCCATCGCCTGGGGGGCGACCACACTGCTGATCAAGGCCAGCACGCTGTCGCGGACCGCACCGCTGGTGACCTTGCTCTATCAACTGGCGGTCTCGGCCGTGGCCCTGCCGCTGCTGGCGCTGGCCCATGGCGCCGACCTGGCAATTCCGCTGACGACCACGGTCGTGTTGTCGATGGGCTTCCAGATCGTGATCGTCGCCAGCCTGTCCTATCTGGGCTGGTTCGTGCTGATCTCACGCTATCCGGCGTCGCGGCTGTCGGCCTTCAGCTTCCTCACCCCGCTGTTCGGCGTGGCCGCGGCCGCCCTGATCCTGGGCGATACGCTCACCCCCGCCTTCGCGCTCGCCATGGTGCTGGTCGCCGGCGGCATCTGGATGGTCAACCGGCCGGGCTGACGGATGCCGGCAACGACGATGGCGGCGGCCGGATTGATCCGACCGCCGCCAGGCTGCTCTGCCGTCATGGCGTTCCGGGCGACAGGCGCCTATGCCCCGGCGCGTTCCGGCACATCGAGCCCCAGCCAGTCCTTGTAGAAGGTTGGAATGTCCGGCTCGAAATCATGCAGGACGGGATACCACGGCGTCGGTGCCTCGACGTCGAGCAGCACGCCGCAACTGGGGCAGCAATATTCGCGATAGACCTGCCAGGACGGGTCCGGGGCCATCAGCTTCGGATAGACCTCGTTCATCGCCTCGACGGTTTCGCGGACATGGATCAGGGCTTCGAGCTTCCAGTTGCGGTCATGATCGCAGAACACATGGCCGCAGCCGCATTTGATCTTCCAGGCCTTGTCCTGATCCTGAACGATGAACAGATGCGGGCCCAGCGGCAGCAGGATGCGGTCGGGCCATGCGGCGCGCTCCTGAAGCACGGCGATGAATTTCACGAACCGGTCGGCATCCTTGGGGCTCGACAGCATCCGGTGGACGACATCCCAGTCCAGCCGTCCGTCGACCAGATCCGCGACCTGCTTCTTGGTGTAGTTCGACATTGCGACATCCTCACAAGATCGTGTGTCAGAACAGGGGAATGAGGGGGGCGGCGCCGCTCATTCCTCGACCAGCCGGATGGTCGTCACATCGGGCAGGGCCGACAGATCCATGCGATGCTTCGACCCGAAGGACGGGATGCCAAGCTCGCTCTCGACGATCGTCCAATCGTCGGGAAGATCCCAGAACCGGCGGAAATCATTCAGGAACTTGCCCGACAGTCCGAAGCTGGTGGCAAACATGTGCCGCACCTGCAGCGAGGCCTGCTTGTCCAGGATCCGGCGGCGTTCATCGGCCATCCAGTCGCGGGTCGGGCGGCTGCGGGCGATGCGGTCGCGGCGCATCTGCGCGCGGCGTTCGGCCGTGGCCGCGGCATCGACTTCCCAGCGGCCACCGCCCACCTTCATGGCAACGGCGCCATGGACCGAGGCCGCATAACGCGGCAGCAGGGCGCGTTCGTTCAGATCCTTCTCGATCGAGGCCGGGTCGCGGTCCAGCGGATCGCCGAAGCCGGGCCCGCCACGGATATAGTTCAGATACAGGTCGTGGTTCTCGAACACCGCCTCGGTGGTCATCGCCTGATGGTCGCGCTTCACCCGCGCAGCCGGATCGATCCGGTTCTCGTAATCCGGATTGTCGGGGTCGGTATCGGCGCCGAAGGGCAGGGGCTCGCCATTGGCGATCCGGCGGGCAAGGCCGGTGTCATGGGCTTCGAAGCGATAGCCGGTCGCCGATGGATAGCCGCCCATCAGGCCCCAGTCGCTGACCATGTAGCCATTGCCCATGAAATACATGGTCCAGTCCTCGGCCTTCCACACCATGCGCAGGGTCTCGAAGCCGCAGCCGCCGCGATACTGGCCATAGCCGCCGGAATTGGCCTTCACATTGCGGCCCAGATAGATCAGGGGCTCGGCCAGCTCCCAGATCTCCATATCGCCCATGTCACCTTCGGGGTTCCAGATCGCGGCGGCGTGGTCCAGCCCGTCCTTGATCGCCGAGGCGCCGGTGCCGGTGGCGGCGGTCTCGAAGCTGTTGACCGCGTGGACCTCGCCATCCTGATTGATGCCGCCGCCCTGCAGCCAGTTCGAGGTGTTGCCGTTGCCGGCATTGACCTCTTCCAGATAGCCACGGCCGTAATAGGCGGTGGAGACGCCGCGCCACAGCGCGCTCCAGCTCGACACCAGGAAATGCCAGGCATAGGCATGCCCCGTGCGCCGGTCGTCGGGGTTCATCCAGGTGCCCTTGGGCAGCCGGAACTTGGTGCCGTAATAGGCGCCGTCATTGATCCGCTCGGTCGGCACCAGGGTCTGGGTCATCATCACCCAGATGCCGCTGGTGAAGGCGACCTGATTGGCGTTGTAGGTGTGCCAGCCCCAGCGGCTGGCGCCCTCGAAATCCAGCCTCCAGGTGGCATCGGCATTGATCGTCATCTCGACCGGCGCATGCATGATGCTGTCGATCTTGGCGAAGGCCGAGGGGCAGCCGATATCCTCGTGGGCATAGGGCACGTCGACGAAGGCGACCTTGCGATAGGTGCCGGGAATGGTCATCGCCTTGACCCGGCTTTGCAGGCCACGGCGGCCTTCTTCAATGACTTCGTAGGCGAAGCTCTCCCAGTGGTCGACCCCCTGTTCCGCCAGAACCTCCTCCACCAGATCGCGGATCATATGGCAGCCGGCGATGCGGGTGCGCTCGTCCAGGATCCAGTATTTGGTGGTGCGCACCGAGCGCTGGCTTTCGTGCAGCCAGTCGCGCAGCGGCACGTCGTTGATGCCGGTCTTGCGGCAGGTGACCTGATAGCCGTCGCCGAAGCGCTGGATCTGGCCGGTCGACATCGAGCCGGGACCGACCGAGCCGGTATCGATCACATGGGTGACGCCACCCACCCAGCCGACCAGCTTGTCCTGCCAGAAGATCGGCACGATGGTGGCGATGTCGCAGGGATGGACATTGCCGATCGAGCAGTCGTTGTTGGTGAACATGTCGCCGGGCGAGATGCCGGGATTGGACTCCCAGCCATTCTCGATCATGTATTTGATCGCGGCCCCCATGGTGCCGACATGGATGATGATACCGGTCGAGGTCAGCACACAGTCGCCGGCGGCGTTATAGAGGGTGAAGCACAGCTCGCCCTCCTGCTCGACGATCGGCGAGGCGGCGATCTTCTTGGCGGTCTCGCGGGCATGAACCAGGCCACCGCGCAGCTTCGAGAACATCTTCTCATAGCCGATCGGGTCGCTCTGCTTCAGGGCCAGCGTCTCAAGGCCGGCGTAGTAGCCGGTCTTCGCCGTCAGATCCAGGATCCGCGCCCGGTTCTCCTTCAGCGTCAGCCCGCCGCGAACCAGACCCTCGCGCCGTTCGGATGACATCACATTCATCTGAGGTGTTCCTTTGATGTCTATGAATGATAAGAAAGATCGGTCGCTGATCAGCCGGCGTCGGTCTCGATCAGATGGAACAGCCGGTGGCTGTCGAGGCGGGTGGCGAAGCCGCGTGGCAGCACGAAGGTCGTGGCCGGGCTTTCCACGATCGCCGGGCCTTCGATGCGATTGCCCGCCTTCAGATCTTCCATCCGCCAGATCACCGCATCTTCCCAGGCGCCATTGCGATAGAAGCGCCGGGTGCCCAGGCGTGCGGTCTCGGGCGGGACCGGGCCGGCATCGGCTTCTTCCGGCAGCACCGGTTTGGTGGTGGCGACGCTGCCGCGCATGATCGCGCCGGTGACACTGAAGCCCAGCTCAGGCGAGCGGGCGGCACTGGCATAGACCCGGGCATAGGTTTCATCGAAGGCGTCGACCAGCTTGTCCCAGTCGGCCGGGGTCTGGGCGGTGGTGATCGGACTGATGATCTCCAGATCGTTCAACTGCCCCAGATACTGCATGCGATAGCCGGGGCTCAGCAGCACGTCCTCGGGCTTGAAGCCGTTGATGGCGAATTCCTCGATCACCCGGTCCGACAGTTCCAGCCAGGCCTGTTGAAGTGTCGCGCAGGCACGGGCCTTGGCGTCGTCGCCGGCATCGGCCGGTATCGCCACGTCGACGCTCTTGTCATAGCGGTATTCGAAATCGGCGGTGGCGCAGCCGAAGGCCGAGAAACCCGCCGCCCAGGCGGGCACGATCACGTCGCGGAAGCCAAGCCCCTGGGTGTAGCCATAGGTGTGCACCGGCCCGGCGCCACCGTACGAGAAGCAGACGAAGTCACCGGGGCTGTAGCCCTTGGCGCTGATCGTCGCCCGCAGATGATCGCGCAGCGACAGGTCGAGCAGTTCGATCACACCGGCTGCCGCCGCCTCGACGCTCAGGCCCAGGGGCCCCGCGATCTGGTCGGCGATCGCCTTGCGGGCCCGTTCGACATCCAGCTTCACGGCCCCGCCCAGGAAGTTGTCGGGGTTGAGATAACCCAGCACCACATGGCAGTCCGAGACGCTGACCGTGTCGATACCGCTATCGGCCCAGCACACGCCGACGCGATAGCCGGCGCTGTCTGGGCCGAGCTTGATGGCACCGGTATGAGGATCCAGGCGGACGAAGCTGCCGGCGCCGGCGCCGACGCTGTCCATGGCGACCAGGGGCAGCGACAGCACCAGCCGCGCCATGTCTGGGTCGGATGCGATGGCGAAATTGCCCTTGGTAATCAGGGCCATATCGAAACTGGTGCCACCGATATCGGAACAGGCGATGTTGTCATAGCCCAGCATCTGGCCCAGGAAGCGCGACCCGATCACGCCGCCGATCGGACCAGACACCAGCGTGCGGGCCAGTTCCTTGGCCTTCCAGCTGATCGTGCCGCCATGGCTGGCCATGACCCGAAGGTCGAAGCGCCCGCCGACCTCGCGCATGCTGTCGCTGATCCGGGTCAGGGTCCGGCGCGACGGCTCGGCGGCATAGGCCTCAAGAATGGTGGTGTTGGTGCGGTGGCTCTCTTTGCGCACTGGGTAGTAATCGACGGACGCGAAGACCGGGATGTCGGCGCCAAGCTCTGCCACCACCTCAAGGCAGATATCGCGGACGCGCCGTTCCGGGGCGCCGTTCTTATAGGAATGCAGCAGGCTGATCACGATCGCCCGTGCGCCGGCCTCGATCAGCTCGCGGGCGGCGACCCGGACCTCGTCTTCCCGCAGCGGAATGACGATCTGGCCCTGGCTGTCGCAGCGCTCGGTGACGCCACGGGTGCGGGATGCCGGCACCAGCGGCTGATCATAGCGGTGGGTGTTCAGATGGATCCGGTCTTCGAAGCCATAGCCCAGATAGCTCTGGATGGCCCGGCCCATGCGGTGATGATCTTCCAGCCCGCGATTGACGATCAGGCCGACATCCAGCCCCTTACGCTGCACCACCCGGTTCAGCATCGCCGTGCCGGAATAGACGCAGGTGACAAGCTCGTCATAGACCGCGCCGACACTGCGGTTCCATTGCTCCAGCGCATCGGCGGAGCTTTCCATCACCGCATGCGCCTCGTTGTCGGGATTGCTCTGCGCCTTGCCGACGACGAAACGGCCGTCGGCACGGACGAAGAACGTGTCGGTCATCGTGCCGCCGGCATCGATGCCCATGACCTGCACGGGAACGCCTGCCTGTTCCATGTTGCCTCCCTCGGGGTGTTCTGGTTCTCCGGCCATTTTTTTCAGCGGCCGGCACGACAGGAATGGCAAGCGCTGTGCCAACGCGTCGCAATGAACGGAACAGGTTGCCCCGATTGGCTTTTTGAAAATGATCGCGATGCAGCATTGCAGCCGCACCGGACGGAGGTTCACGTCCGGATGTCGGTCGACCGTCCGAATTCCGGACGCATCCGGCCGGAGGCGGGGCTAAGCGCGCCCGGATGGTGCCGCCATGGTGGGTGGACGTGTCGCCGGCTTATGGTGCAAACTGCTGATCCAACGATAAAAAGCCGTGTTGGGGAGGACGTCACATGCAAGGGGAGGCACAACCCCCCGGGGGGGCGCCGCCGTTACCCGCCGTGTTCGAGGCCTGGGAAGGGCTGGTGACCGGCCACAACCCGGCGCTGGTCGCTGTGCGTGATGTGATCGGCAGCAGTTGGCGACGCTGCCTCGAAACCGGGGTCGACCCGGCCGGGCGCGAGGCGCCGATGGTGTGCAGCGACGACCGGCTGGGCATGCTGCGCGACCGTGCCGAGGATCTGCGCCGCGCGGCAGCACCAGTGATGGGCGATGCCCGCGCCTTTCTGGCCGAAACCGGCACGATGATGGTGCTGGGCGATCCGCAGGGCGTGGTGCTGGACGTGCAGGGCGACACCCGGACCCGCGACCATGGCGAGGTGATCCGGCTGATGCCGGGCGCCGACTGGACCGAGGCCGCAAGCGGCACCAATGCGATCGGCACGGCACTGGCGCTGGGCGCGCCGGTGCAGATCCATGCGGTGGAACACTTCTGTGCCGGCATCAAGCAATGGACCTGCTCTGCCGCCATCATCCACGATCCGGTCGACCGAAGCCCGCTGGGCGTGCTCGATATCTCCGGGCTGTCGGGGTCGCACAATGCCCATTGCCTGGCGCTCGCGGTCACTGCCGCCGGTCAGATCGAAAGCCGGCTGGCCCGGCGTGAACTCGATATCCGGGCGCGGCTGATCGAAGCAGTGCTCGGCGACAGCCGCTGGCCGATGGACAGCATCGTCGTCTTCGATCATCGCGGGCGGCCGGTGCGGATCGGCGACCGTGCGCGGCTGTTGCTGAAGGATCGCTCCGGCGGTGCCGGCAACCGGGCGCCCGTGCTCACCGATCAAGCCGGCAACCGGCTGCCGGACTGGCTGCGCGCCGAGCGGGTCGAGCCGGTCTTCGATGGCGTGCGGCGGATCGGGTCGATCTGCGTCGTGCCGCAGGGACGGCCGCATCTGGACGGCACCCTTCGCAAGCGCGAGATCGGCGCGGCCAGCGGGGCGGCCGGCATCCGGGAAGGCGGTGCTGCCGATACCGATCCCTTTGCCGGTGTCATCGGCGACAGCCCGCCGCTTCTGAAAGCCAAAGCCACCGCGCGCCGGCTGGCGGGGGTCGACGTTCCGGTGCTGCTGACCGGGCCGACCGGCACCGGCAAGGAGGTGTTCGCCCGCGCGATCCATGGGGCGAGCCCGGCGGCGCGCGGACCGTTCATCGCGGTCAATTGCGGGGCATTGGCCCGCGATCTGCTGGCGTCCGAACTGTTCGGCTATGGCGAGGGCGCCTTCACCGGCGCCCGCCGTGGCGGCATGCCGGGCAAGTTCGAGGCGGCCGATGGCGGCACGCTGTTTCTGGATGAAATCGGCGAGATGCCGCTGGAACTCCAGGCCCATCTGCTGCGGGTTCTGGAACAGGCAAGCGTCGTGCGGGTGGGCGAGGTGCGCGAGCGGTCGGTGCGGGTGCGGCTGGTTGCGGCCACCCATCGCGATCTTGCAGCTGACGTCACCGCCGGCCGGTTCCGGGGCGATCTCTATTTCAGGATCGCGGTCACCAGCATCGATCTGCCGCCGCTTGGCGCGCGCGGCGCCGACATTGCCCGGCTTGCCTGCCATTTTGCGGCCGCCGCCGCTCATCGCCACGGTCTGGTCCGCCGCCAGCCATCCGATGAGGCGCTCGATGTGCTGACCCGTCACGACTGGCCGGGCAATGTGCGGGAATTGCGCAATGTGATCGAGCAGGCAACCATCCTCACCCTGGGCGACCGGATCGACCCGGCCGATCTGCCGCCGGCGATCCGGGCGCTGAATGGCGGCGCGCCGTCGTCATCGGCCGATCCCGCTGAAGCCGTCTGTCGTCTGGATCAGACCGAAGCCGCGGCGATTCTGACGGCGGTGACCCAGTCGGGCTGGAATCTGACCCGGGCGGCGCGGCGGCTCGGCATTGCCAAGAGCACGCTGTATGAAAAGCTTCACCGCCATGGCATTCGCCGCCCGCGGCCATGACCGGGCGGGGCGCGGCTGTCAGGGCAGATCGGCGGGGTCGTCGATGACGGCACGGAAATGATGCGCCCACAGCCGCCGGGCGATGGCGGCGTCGCGGTCGACCGAGGATCCCTGGATGGCGAAGCCGAGCAGGGTGGGGTGGAGGCCGGCATCGAACAGGCGGAAGCCGGCCGCCATCACGCAGGTATCGGCCTGGATGCCGCCGACTAGCAGCCTGTCGGAGTTGACCCCAAGGGTCTGGTTCGATCCGGTTTAGGGGCGTGCGGTGCTTTGATTGTGCGGTGATTT